>CBFIGT010000148.1:0-5018 GCA_965662175.1 Arcobacter sp.
TGCCGAAGCTATGATTACAATTATTGAGATGCTTGATTTATACAAAGAGATGGCTAAATAATGGCAACTAGAACACAAGCTAGAGAGTCTGTTATTGGATTACTTTATGCCTATGGTTTAGGTAATGAGGGAATTGTAAAGTTTGTAGATGAGATTTTAGAAGATAAAAAAATCAGAAATAAACAAAAAGATTTTGCATTAAATCTATTTAATGGTGTTGTAAATAACTGGGATGTTATTAATGAACATATTTCATCACACTTAAATCAAGGAACTATAAATGATATTGGTTCTGTAGAAAAATCTATTTTAAGACTTGCTGTTTATGAAATACTTTTTGAAAATCTTGATAAGCCAATTATTATTAATGAAGCAATTGAGTTATCAAAAAGATTAGCAAGTGATGGTGCGCCTAAATTTATAAATGGTGTATTAGATAAAGTAAATAAGGAAGCTTAATGAAACTTTGTGTCTCATTAGATTTACCAAGTGCTAAAGAAAATCTAGCTTTAGTAGAAGAGATTAAAGATTTTGATGTTTGGTTAAAAGTAGGGTTTAGGTCATACATAAGAGATGGTAAAAAGTTTTTGGAGGATTTAAAAGCTATAAATCCAAACTTTAAGATTTTTTTAGATTTAAAACTTTATGATATCCCAAATACCATGGCTGATGCAGCTGAAGAGATTACAAAGTTTGGTCTTGTAGATATGTTTAATGTACATGCAAGTGCTGGAATAAATGCTATGAGTACAGTAATGAATAGAATTAAAGATTATGAAAATAGACCTTTAGTTTTGGCTGTAACTGCATTAACTTCATTTGATAATGATAGTTTCAAAGCTATTTACAATGAAGATATCTCATCAAAAGCTACACAATTTGCAAAAGATACATTTAACTCTGGAGTTGATGGTGTTGTTTGTTCAGCTTTTGAAAGCTTAGATATCAAAAATAATACTTCAAAAGAGTTTATAACTTTATGTCCTGGTATTCGTCCTTTTGGTGAAGATGCTGGTGATCAAAAAAGAGTTGCTGATATTCCTTTTGCTAAAGAAAACTTAGTTGACTTTATAGTTGTTGGTCGTCCTATTTATAAAGCTTCAAATCCTAAAGAGGTGGTAAATAAGATTTTAGATAATATCTAAAATCTTATTCCCATTAGGGTTTGATTTTTTCCATTTACTTTTGCTTCATAAAGCAGTTTATCTGCTCTATCTATTGTTTTTTCTATATTCTCTTCAAAAACATGTTCAGCACATCCAATACTAACTGTAATTTGTTTATTGATTTTTGGTATTTTTAGTTTTGAAACATCTATTCTGATTCTTTCGGCTAGTTTGTAAGCTTTGTGTAGTTCTGTATTTGATAAACAAATTAAAAACTCTTCTCCTCCATATCTTGATATTAAATCAGATTTTCTACAGTTTTTTTCTAAAATCTTTGAAACCTCAGTTAATGTAATATCTCCCATTCTATGTCCGTATGTGTCATTTATACTTTTAAAGTTGTCTAAATCAAGCATTAGAAATGATATCTCTTGTTCATATCTTTTAGATATGTCAATTAATGTATTTACTTTTTCTTCCATTGCTCTTCTATTTAAAAGTTTTGTCAATGGGTCTATATTTGATAGTAGTTTTATTTTTTTTGTTAAAAAAAGTAGATAAAGAATTATATTTAATGTAGTAAAAATAAATAAAGCTATTAATATATAAGGAAATGATTCTTTTAGTATTATTATATGTTTTTCATATTTATCAATTTTATAAACAAATTTTAGTTTATTATCAAAACTAATTAATTCAATAAAGAAATTATCATTATCATTTTTATATTCAAGTTTTTGTTTTAAGTTAGAACTATCTTTTATATTAAGAATTATATTATTTGATTTTAATAGATATAAATCTCCATACTCAATATTGTTGTTTACAAGGTTTTGAATAGTATCTAATTTAATATCTACTGAAAATATTCCTATAAAATCATCTTTAAAATAAACAGGAAGGGAAAGTGATGTTATCAACTCTTTGTTACTTGCATCCATATAAATATTTGTGATTACTGATTTTTTTGTTGGATTATTGCTAGGTATTGCATCTATCCAAAAATCTTTTTCATAAAGTCCATGAATAAACTCATCATCGATTTGCATATCGGTTGGAGCTAAATAAATAAAGTTTTTGTTTGAGGTGTAATAAACCCACAAAAGATTATCAATATATTTAATAGAGTTTTTAAAAATAGGATTTAAATATAAAAGGGAAATAATCTCTTTTCTTGTGTCCTCTTCTAAAGAACTTTTTAATCCATTAATAGAAGCATAAATATTATGTTCTTTATCTAGTGTAACTTTTGTATAGTGAGTTATATCATTATTTATGTAGCATAGATGTTTTAAAATAGGGTGAGAGTAATCTTTATTTTCAAAAATCTCTAGATTTTTTTTAAAACTATCATTTAAAGTATATAGTGATGATTTTATGTTATTTAAATACTCTTTAAGAACAAAATTCTTTCTTTCTATTTGTAAATATACTTTTTCTTCAAATTTTTTTTCATTTAATTCAAATATAAAATATATAGAATAAATAAGTGAGAACAATGATAAAATAATTGTAATTATTAAATTTTTATTCATATTTGATTATACATCAAAATTACTTATTTAATTTAATAAAAGATAAATATATAAATTTGAAAAAAATAGTTTATTTGAATAAAATTTAAGCTTTTTTTCAACTACTTTTGTCTAAAATCACATTCCTAATTCAAAGAAGGACAGTTGGGTGAGTGGCTTAAACCACATCCCTGCTAAGGATGCGAGCTGGCAACGGCTCCGAGAGTTCAAATCTCTCACTGTCCGCCACTATTGAATTAGTACCTGGGTCATTAGCTCAGCTGGTTAGAGCACTCGGCTCATAACCGAGTGGTCGAAGGTTCGAGTCCTTCATGACCCACCAGCTTAAAGCACCATTTTTATGGTGGTTTTGCTATAATGCGGGAGTAGCTCAGTTGGCTAGAGCTTCTGCCTTCCAAGCAGATTGTCGCGAGTTCGAGTCTCGTCTCCCGCTCCATTAAAAAGCCCTATGAATTTGATGATTTCATCTTTTTCATAGGGCTTTTTTTATTTCTCTATTTAAGAGCTAGATAGTAGTTTTCTAAATAAAGCTCTAATCAACATTTTCTTGGATAATTATATTTAAACTAGGAAACTCTAAAGCACATAATGAGGCACTTGCTTCAATATCTTTATAACAGCATCCTAAATCTATTTGAGCTTTAAAATCATTGATTATAACTTCACTTGTAGGGGTATGTCCATATACATTAAAAATCTCTTTGTTATCTAACTTTTTATATCTTGAAAATAAAATAGTATTTATAAAATCTTCATATTCAGCTGACTCTTTAGGGTAATTTCTAAATTGCCACTTTGATTCAACACTTGAGTGGGAAACAACTAAATATCTTCCATCTACTGTTTTAAAATTCTTATACTCTATATACAAAGGTAGTGATTTAAAGTAGTCTAAATCAGCTAGTATCTCTTCTTTTGTATTATATGAGTTAAGAGTAGCAATTCCACCAGCTTTTTGTGATGTCCATTTTTCTGTTGAAATTTTACTATTGTCTTCTAATATTTTAGGAAGTGATTCAATCATAAAAAACTCATGATTTCCAAGAATACAATCATAAGCATTTTCTCTAACAAACTTAACTACACTTTTTGAATCATTACCTCTATCAATTAAATCACCTACAAAACAGATTTTAGAGTTTTGTTTGTTTGGAAGTTTATCTATTAATGCAACTAAGGTTTTATAACATCCATGAACGTCACCGATTATATACATTTGCTCTTTCAATAGGTACACCTTATTATTTTAAATTCATGTAATCCAATTTTTTATCTATTATAATATTTTTATGAATAAAGAAATCTAAATCTTCAGATGTTCTATTTTTAACATAAATTGCACCAGCTAGTACAAAATCTTGAAGTTCATCTCCCTTAGGCATAGAACTACCTGAAAATAGAGATAATGTAGATAAGAAAGTTATTTCTTTATCTTTAACTTATAAGTTTAGCATTAAGCGAGTGCTAAAAACTTATTAAAAAGCCCTATGAATTTGATGATTTCATCTTTTTCATAGGGCTTTTTATTTACTTATTTTTATTGATTTCACTATTTGTAGATTTTATTGTTTCATATTTATCTACCATTATTGATACCATATATCCCATGGCTACTACAATTAATGCTATTATAAAAATGTTTTTCATCTCTTCCCTTAAATATAATCTAATATAAAAACTACATTTTAAGATAAAAAAGTAGTTTTATACTCTTCTTCATTATATCCAATTGTAAGTTTTTTTTCACCATTTAGGCCATGTTCGATAATAGGTCTTTTTAGTAAAAGATTCTCTTCACTTAACAAAGATGTGATTTTATCTTCACTTAGTTTTTTATCTTTTAATTTCAAATCTCTATATTTTTTACTTCGGTTATTTAGAAGTTTAGAAGAGGGTGCGAAACTATTCCAATACTCTATTTTATCTTTTGAAATTGACTCTTTTGTTAAATCAATAAATTCATAACAAATATCGTTACTATCTAAAAAGCTTTTTACTTTTTTTACTGTTGAACAAGTTTTTGGACCATATACTTTCATTTAATCTCCTTTAGTTGATTGTAATTGAATATTTTAGTTTTAAATTTTTTTGAAATTCACAAGCAAAACCAAAACATAACCCTTGAGTTGTATAATCAACTCCCTCTTCACTTTGACTTACACTTTTTACTTTATAGATATATATCTCTATACTTTCATCAAACTTGAAAATAATCTTTTTATTTAAACTTGGATCAAGAATTTTAAGTTGTGTCTCTTTGAAAGATAAAGACTCCTCCATTGTTTTCCCGTTAAAAGTAAGATTATTATAATTTTGAAAGTGTAGATTCCATTCAATAATATATTTTAATGGTTTTATACACTGTGTATCTACTGAA
>CBFIGT010000149.1:0-4960 GCA_965662175.1 Arcobacter sp.
TGGATAAATAAATTCAAAGGGATTATATCCATTTGGATGTTTTGCCAATGGAAGATTTGTATTGCAAAGCTTCTCAAGGTTCATACCTTTGAGATACTCTCCGAAGATTGCTACACCTGTTCTAGGTGTTAATTTTTCATTTGTTGAGCTTATGTTGAAATTTAATATTGTTTGAGGCATAATCTAATCCTGAGTTAGAAAAAGTTACACCCGTTGGGTGAAGTCTTTGAGTGTGACTTTTTCGCTTTAAAGTACCTAATTATAGAGCAAGCTGGCTTGTTGTCTAATTTGGTATGGAATTATTGGGGTAAATATAGGTAAAGGTATACCTATTCCAATTCTATTAACTGTTTGGTCAGGTTCATTATCATAAGATGCAGTTAAGTTAAATGAATCAAAAGTATTACTTTCAATATTTAATTTTGCTAAGTTAATCTCTTGTTCACTTTCTAAGGCTTTTAATTCTGGATTTTCATTTAGATTGTTTTTCTTTGAAACTTGAAAAGTATAGTTAAGTTCTAAATCAATTTCTTTTGTAACTCCTGCAAATTTTAATAAGTCATAATAAGAACTTAATGATCTTTGTTCAATACTTTCAGTCTCTATTTGTAATTCCATAAGTGTAACTTTTGTTTGTAATAGTTCTGCTTGTGAGATTGAACCAAGAGAATAGCGTTCATTAGAAATATCATATATATTTTTTGTTATTTCAAATGACTCTTTGGCCAATTTTTTTAATTTTTCATTAGATTCATATTCGATATATAAAAGAGATAATTCTTTTATGAAGTTTGCTTTATTCATTTGATAAAAATCTTCTGCACCTTTTAATATTTTCTTAGATAATATTTGTTTATCTTTATTTATTGACCAAAATCTTATTGGCTGAGAAATAGAAATACTATATCCTGTATCAGATATTTCATTTTTTGGATTAAACTTTGCATATGTAATATCCAAATCAGGATTTTCATACCTAGTTGCAATAGTAGATTGATAAGATAATTGTTCTTTTTCAAGATACGTAGATTTTAAATAGGGGCTTTGTTCTAAAGCAGTATTTAAAAACTTATTAAAGCTCTCTGCCATTAAAACTTGTACACTACAAGCATATATTATGGCAATAGAGATTACTCTATTTTTTAACATTTAATTTTCCTTAATTATTATTTATGGGTTAATAGTAAGGATTATGCTGTAGGTGGTTTAAGTAGAGATGCTGAAAGTTCAAAAATATATAGATGAGTTAAGTCATTTTTTTGGAGCATTGATATTTCAATAATATTTATATTATTTTTGATATCAATAATAAAACAGTTATTAAACTGTTTTTGTGTATCACACAAATCACCGTGTTCTATAACTTCAGTCATTTGAGCAACATATTCAGTAACAGTAGTACATTCATCATCATAAATAAAATTATAAGTAACTGAATAAGAAAATGAGTACGTCATTAAAAATAGTAAAATAGAAAGCATTGTTTTATTAAGTTTTTTAAAAAAATTAATATTCACATCTACCTCCTATTGAAATTTTATATTATACTGTTAGTATATATGAAGAATATTAACAAATTATTAATAATTTGTTAATATTAATATTAAATTTTTGTATGTATAATTTGACTTAATATAGTTATTTCAAGGTAAATGTTTTTCTCATTTATATAACAATAATTATATTTACTAACATATTTAAGAGATAATCTATGAATAAAAAAAATAAAATACTTATTGTTATTATTGTTAATGTTATTATAATCATTTCTCAAATTATATTTGGATATATTTCAAATTCTTTCGCGTTAATTGCAGATGCATTGCATAATGCTGGAGATGTTTTATCTATCATTGTTACTTATGTAGCACTTGTCTTGGCTACAAAATCAATTACATTTAAAAGAACATTTGGTTATCTTAGAGCAGAAATGATGGCTGCTTTTGTTAATACTTTATTTTTATATATTACTATGATATATATGATTTACGAAGGAATTAATAGGTTCTCTTCAAATGAAATTGTAAATCCTATATATATGATTTATGTTGGATTAATTGCTGTTATTGCAAATGGAATTAGTGCATATGTTTTGAAGAAAATAAATGTAGAATCATGTGGACATGATCATTCTCATCATAAAGATTCTGATGCAAACATTTATTCAGCTTATCTTCACATGCTTAGCGATACTTTAATCTCTGTTTCTGTAGTTATAGCAGGTATTTTTATTTACTATTTTAAAATATATTCAATTGATGCTGTTCTAACAATTTTATTTTCCGTCTTTATACTATTTCATTCATATGGATTACTTAAAAATAGTTTTTTATCATTAATGGATATGAATATTACAGATATAGATGAAAATATACTAAAATCAATTATTCTGAATAATTCTACAATTGCATATTATAATGATTTACATATTTATAAACCTAGTTCTAAAACAACTTTTATATCTTTTACTTTAGTAATGAAAGATAAAAATATCATATTAGAAGAAATTAATGAGATTTTAGAAAAGATAAAAATAGAATTATCTAGAATTGGTTTTAATCATATTACAATTGAAGTTACAACTTTAAAAGGAGAAAGTAAATGTAGCTTAATCTCTTAAGTCATAAAAATAAGATTTTAAGCTATATCCCAGTTAGGAATTGTATTAATTTTAAAAAATATACAATTAACTTATTTAGCTGTTGCTATTAATACATCCTCAATCATTTTAGTAATATCACCATCTAAAATAGCCTCAACATTTGAGTAACCTATATTAGATCTTGTATCTTTTATTTGTTGGTATGGCTGCATTACGTATGAACGTATTTGATGCCCCCAACCATTTTCACTCTTTTCAACACCATCTTTTGTGGCTTGTTGTTTTTCTAACTCATACTCATAAAGTCTTGATTTTAACATTTTCATAGCACTTGCTTTATTTTTATGTTGGCTTCTATCATTTTGACACTGTACTACGATATTTGTCTCTATATGTGTGATTCTAATTGCTGATTCTGTTTTATTTACATGTTGCCCACCAGCACCACTTGCTCTATAAGTATCTATTCTAATATCTTTATCTTCTATTACAATATCAATATTATCATCAATCTCAGGACTTACCATAACAGATGCAAAAGAGGTATGTCTTTTAGCATTTGAGTCAAATGGAGAAATTCTTACAAGTCTATGAATACCATTTTCAGCCTTTAGATATCCGTAGGCATTTTCACCTTTTATGATAAAAGATACATCTTTTAAACCAGCTTCTTCACCATCTTGATAATCTAAAACTTCGATTTTGAAGTTTTGCCTTTCAGCCCATCTAAGATACATACGATAAAGCATAGAAGCCCAATCTTGAGACTCAGTACCACCAGCTCCTGGATGAATAGAGATTATTGCATTTAAACTATCATCAGGATTAGAAAGCATTACACTAATTTCAGTAGATTTAATTAGAGCACTTAAATCATTTGCTTCTTCATAAAGAAGTTCAAAAGTATCTTCATCTTTATCTAAAGTTGCTAATTCATATAGTTCATTTGTACCATTTAATGATTCATGTGCTTTATTATATTTTGAAAGTTTTCCTAATAATCTATTCTTTTCAATACCAATTTTAGTAGCATTTTCAACATCATTCCAAAACTCTTGAGAAGATTCTAACTCTTCTATCTCTTTTAATCTTTGTTTTAATAAATCAGGTTTTAATATATTTTTGATATTTTCTAGCTTTTTATTTAAAAGCTTTAGTAACTCTGAGTATTCGTATGCATCCATTTTTAAATCCTTTTAAAAATGTGATTGTACTAAAATATTGTATAAAAATTGATTAGAGTGATTTATGTACAAATAGTTGACTTGATTATAGTTTTTATGTATAATTATTCATATAATTATATGAAGGAATTAATATGCAAAAAATTAGAAGTACCTTTACACTATCAGATTTTGTAATAGATGAATTAAATAGCACTTCTTTAGAGCTTAATGAAAAGAAAAGTCATATTGTTGAAAAAGCACTAAATATGTATTTTGATTATATGGATGAAAAAATAGCAGATAAAAGATTAGATGATATAAAAAATGGTAAAGAAAAGTTAATAGCAGCTGAGGATGTTTTCAAAGAGCTAGGAATTTAAGCTTTATGTATAAACTTATATTTTTAACAAGTGCAAAAAAAGAGTTTAAAAAACTAGATTCTGTGGCTCAAAAACTTATAAAAGAGAAGTTAATTATATTATCAGAAAATCCAGATAGTGTAAAAAATAGCATTAAATCTTTACAAGGTAAACATAAGGGTAAATTTAGATTTAGAGTTGGTGATTATAGAGTTATCATAAAAAAAGAGGATGATAAACTTATTATTACTATAATTTCTGTTGGTCATAGAAAAAATATTTATAAATAGAATATAACTAAATAAGTGTAGTAAATTATAAAAAACTTACTTTCATATGAATTCTATATCTAAAGCTTTGGAGGTATTATGTTTGAAGTAGTACCAGGGGAGTGACTAATTTCCCCTTTTATTAATATACTTTAATCGTAAAGATTAAGAATATTAAAATTAATACTACTACCCACATAAAAAAAGGGCAAGGAAACTAATCCTTGCCCTTTCAGTGCCAAACCAGTGAGTAGTCACTCTCACTAATTAAACAAATGATTTTCATAGACGAATTATAGTAAATAAATTTTACAATGTCAAGTATCTTTTTTGTTAGTAGTTAAAACAGCAAAATTTATTTATATATGAATTCCAAAGCAGGAGCTTTGGAACTAGTGGGTGGGATTACTTTTTTGTTGTCTCTTTTTCTTCTTGATTGATAGATTTAATATATGCATATACTGATTTGATATCTTCATCTTTCATAATTTTTGCATAAGGTGTCATTGCAATTGCATTTCCACGATTATATGCATATAATTTGTAATCTCTAATAGTCATTTC
>CBFIGT010000150.1:0-4854 GCA_965662175.1 Arcobacter sp.
TATGGTAAATATATATCTATTTGTAATACCAATGTTAAAAAAACTACAAGGTGCAAATGAGTTTTATCATGATATCTCAAAAGCTACAAATGAAGTTGAATTTAAAACCAAAAGTGGGAGGGTTAACGTAGTATTAGGGACGATAAAAAATGCAAAGTTTCAAGTCACAAGAAACAACAAATATGGCTCAGGGATGATAACAGCTTTATATGAGAGTAACGCTATTTTAGTTACAAATGAAAATACATCTAAAATAGATGAGTCTCAAGAGGTTTGTGTTATAGGATTTAACAGTAAATTAATTGATAAAAAAATAGATATATTCAACTAAAAATAAGGAAATAGTATGTTTAAAAAGTGATTATTAACATTGGGATTAAGTGCTGTATTAGCATCATCATTATTTGCAAAAGATTCACTTATGATGGCAACAACAACAAGTACAGATAACACAGGATTATTAGACTATTTAGCACCAAAGTTTGAAAAAGATACAGGTGTAAATCTAAAATGGGTAGCAACAGGTACAGGAAAAGCTTTAAAAATGGGTAGTAACTGTGATGTTGATATTCTGTTTGTACACGCACCTGCTAGTGAAAAAAAGTTTGTTGAGTCAGGATATGGAATAAATAGAAAACAAGTTATGTACAATGACTTTATAATCATAGGACCAAAAGAAGACCCTGCAAAAGTATCTGGAATGGCACCAAGTGATGCACTTAATACAATCAAAAACAAAGAAGCAAACTTTTTCTCAAGAGGTGATAATAGTGGAACAAACAAAAAAGAGCTAAGCCTATGGAAAAATGCAAATGTAGATGCAAAAGCTGAGTCAAAATGGTATGTACAAACAGGACAAGGAATGCTAAGAACAATCAATATGTCATCTGAAAAATCTGGATACACAATGACTGATCGTGGTACTTGGATTAAATATATGTCACAAACAGGTGATAAAAATATGCTAAAAATTGTTGTTGAGGGTGATAAATCTCTATTTAATCAATACTCAGTTGTAACAATCAACAAAGAAAAATGTTCAAATGTAAAACCAGAACTAGCTACAAAATTTACAAACTGGATAGTAAGCCCTGAAACTCAAAAAACAATAGCTGATTTTAGATTATTAGGACAAGCTTTATTTATCCCAAACGCAGATAAATAATTTTTGATTAAAATGGGGAGAAAAAATTGAGTTTATTTCATGATGGTTTTGTTGAAGCTATTGATTTATTAATGTCTGGAAATGAGAGTGTTTATTCAGCAATAAGTACGACAATTACAGTATCATCTTGGTCATTATTGATAAGCTTAATTATTGGACTTCCTTTGGGATTTGCACTTGGATATTATAACTTTTTTGGGAAAGCAGTTGTTAGAACTATTGTTGATACATTTTTAGCACTTCCAACAGTTGTAATAGGACTTGTAGCATATACAATGTTATCCCAAGCAGGACCTTTTGGAGAGTATAATTTACTCTTTACCCAAAAAGCCATAATAATAGGACAGATAGTTTTAGGACTTCCTATTATTATAGCCCTAACAGCAACACAAGTTGAAGCTGTAGATAAAAGACTTTATACCTCACTAAAAGGCTTAGGAGCAAATGCCCATCAAATCCTAACAGCAACACTAGTTGAAGCTAGATTTGGAATTATGACAGCTGCAATGACAGCTTATGGGAGAATCATCACCGAAATTGGTATTTCCATGATGGTTGGTGGAAATATCAAATATCACACAAGAACAGTAACAACAGCAATTGCACTAGAGACTGGAAAAGGTGAGTTTGTTACAGGTATTGCTTTAGGATTAGTTTTATTTGCAGTAGCACTTATAGTAAATATTGCATTATCTCAATTAAAAAGGAAATGGACACAATGAGCCAACTATATAAACTAGAAAATATAGAACAATATTATGAAAATAAAAAAGTATTATCAATAGAAAATCTTACAATAGAAGATAAACAAATCATAGGTTTCTTTGGTCCAAATGGAAGCGGAAAATCAACTCTTTTTTCACTACTATCTTTTATAGATAAACCAACATCAGGAAATATCTTTTTTAATGGAATAATAAACAGCAAACTCGATTTAATAACAAAAAAAGATATTGTAATAGTACCTCAAAATCCATACCTTTTGAAAAGAACAGTCTATGAAAATATCGCTTATGGTTTAAAACTAAGAAATCAAATAGAAAAACTTGATGATAAAATAAAAGAGGCTTTATCTATGGTCGGACTTGATAACTCATTTTTGACTAGAAAATGGAGCCAACTCTCAGGTGGAGAAGCTCAAAGAGTAGCTCTTGCTGCTAGACTCATACTTAAACCAAAAGTTTTAATACTAGATGAACCCACATCAGGAATAGATACAAACTCAGCACAACTAATAAAAGAAGCAATACTCCAAGCAAAACAAAAATGGAACACAACAATCCTAATCTCAAGCCATGACCACAACTGGCTAAATCATATCTGTGATAAAAAAATAGCACTTTTTCAAGGTAATTTATGTGAAAGCGGTAGTGTAAATCTACTTTTTGCACCTTGGGAAAAAGATGAAAATGCAAACTTAGTAAAAATATTTAATGACGGCCAAAAATTAGTTATCAAAAATAGCACAAAGAAAAAAAGAGATTCAGTAGTTATGATAAACTCAGATTTAATAGAAATCTGTAGAACAAACTGTGAAAATATGATAAATAATGAAACCCTAAAAGCAGTTATAAACTCAATCCATCAACAAGAAGATGGAAAAACACTTTTAATCGAGTTTTTAATAGCAGGAATTCCATTTAACTGTAAAATAAGTAGAAAAGTAATGGAAGAACAAAGATTATTACCAGGTGATAAAATCTATGTAAATATAAATACAGAACATATTTGCTGGATTTAATTAGATAAATTTAATTTATCTATTGAAGCCTGTAATAAAAAACTGCTTCTTGTCATCTTATTCTCTTTGCAATAATCATCAATATATCTTAAAATATTTTCTTTAATTGTCATATTAATTCTTACTGCTTTATCTTTTTTTAAAGGTTCATATATTTTATCTTGATTCTTAATTGATACTAGTATTGATTCTTTAAATGCAAGTTTAGCATCCTTAATAGCTTCTTCTTTAGTTGAACCATCACCCATAACACCTTTAAAATCAGCATAATAAGCAAAAAATCCACCACCCTCTTCTTCAGACAATTCTCTAACAATAATGTCATAATCTATATTTAAATAATAATTTAAATCTTTTATCATTTTTTTCCTTTATAATCTTAATTCAATAATTACATGTTTAATATAAACTATTTTAATTGGTTTTTTTCTGGGTATTGTTATATTAGAAAAGCCATCTTTTCTAAAAACATAATGACTTCCACCAGTATTTGTCTCAATATATCCATTATTATTTAATACTTTTTTTAACTCTTCAAAGCATATGTCTTTTGGATTATTTAACAATTTTTTTATTAATTTATCATACTTCCCCATAATCATTCCTTTATAATAAGTATAATTAAAGTAAGTATAAAATTTATACACACCATTATACTTGTTATTTTTAAAAAAGTAAATAAATATTACTATATTTTATCAATTAATGATGAATTCATTGCATTTTGTAAACTAAAAAAACAAAAGTAAAAAATATTTTACTAAAAAGTCAAAAGATGCTATAATTTCTCAAAAAAAGGAAATAGTATGTTTGTAAAACTAAATGAAAGAGTTCACTTAAACCTATCAAAAATCACAAGAACAAAAATCGACCATGTGGAAGATGGGATTAGAGTAAGATTTTATGAAGGACAAGACCAAGTAGCAAAATCAAAAAGATTTGAGACAGTTGAAGATGCAAATAAATGGCTTGAAGCTTTATTAAAACAAGCAAATTAAACCAAAATCCAGCTTTGGAAATGCATATTTAAATATAGATTTTGATGATCTTAGCTTAAGTATCTGTTCCCATCGGGGACGATGGGAACAAGGGAAAAAATCATAATCTTGAAATAACAATTCTTTTATGTTAAAATCAATTCAATAATTTCACAAGGATAATTGTATGAGTATCAACGACCTTTTAGAACAAGCCCATGAATTAAATCCATCAGAAAAATATATTCTAATTGAAAGTTTGATTCAAGATTTAAACCATATAGATAAAGATATTGAAAAAGAATGGATTGAAGAAAGCAATCGAAGACTTGAATTATATAATAAAGGTGAACTTAAGACACTATCCGTAGATGAAGTATTTTCTGATGTTAAATATTGCAAGCTATCCAGCTTTATATCCTACAATTTCAAATAAAATAAGACGTTGTTTATTACATAGATTTCCTTTTAGTATTTTTTATATTATAAATGAAAATACAGTTCTTATTTTATCTGTAGCACATCAAAATAGAAAACCTATTATCTGGAAATAATTTTAACTAATACCAAAGGATATAACCATTACCTAGTTCCAAAGCTCCAGCTTTGGAAATAGATATTTAAATATAGATTTTGATGATCTTAGCTTAAGTATCTATTCCCATCAGTGACGATGGTAGAGATGAGATATTCATCTCTTTTGCATATTTTTGAAAACCACTTAATGCGGTTCTTATTTCATCAATAATATATTTAAACTCTTTTATATTATGTTTTTTTGCTAGTTTTTCCAAATGTTCTTTAGTTGGATTTCTACCCTCACCCATATATGTAGTACTATGCTCTCCACCTGGTCCAAATGAATATGTTAAGTCATAGGCAGGAGCTAATTTCCAATTGTTCTGATTATCTAATAAAAAAGAAAAATTTTTAGCATGGTCATCTCTATTATGTGTAAAGAGATTAAATAC
>CBFIGT010000151.1:0-4767 GCA_965662175.1 Arcobacter sp.
AGTTATATATCTCTTCTTCATCAGCATTTTCCCATGGCTCTTTTATCTCATTTCCTGTTGATAATACAGCGATTGATATTTTTTTATAAACTTCAATCATCACAATACCTTGTGAAGCTAGTAGGGTGATATGAGAAGATGTTAATTCCTCACCTGCATGAAAGAGTATATTTCCCTCTTTTTGCTCTTCACCTTTTAGTCGTAAGTTTGCACCTTTTTTTAGGTTTTCAGGGATTGTTACAGATGTTTCACTTACATCAATACAGTTTTCAATAGGGATTATAGTATCAGCATCATCTGGTACTTTTGCTCCTGTCATGATTTTGTAGCATTCACCATCATCTAAGCTTTCACTTACTTTTTCCCCTTTATCTCCTGCAAAAATCACTTTGTTTATTTTTAGTGTTTTTCCTGCATCTTCAAACTTTATAGCAAAACCATCCATGGCTGAGTTATTAAAAGAGGGTAGGTTTTTTTTACAAACTATATCTTTTGAGATAACTCTTCCTAAGGCTTGGGATAGTGATGTTATCTCCACTGTTGATGTTTTTGTTGCTAACTCTAAGCTTTTATCAAAAGCTATATCAAAATCCAAAAAGTTAAGTTTTTGATTCATCTAATTTCCTTGGTTTAAGACTTTTATTTGTCTATGTTTTTTTGCTATTTTTTTTGCTATTTTTTCAATTTCTTCATTTGTGTAGTTTTTATCAAAACAAAAAATCAGAGCATTTCTACATATCTCTTCATCAAATCCCATAGCTTCTATGATTCTAGATGGACGAAAAAGTCCAAGTTGACATCTCTCTCCATTGATAACATCTATATCCTCAAACTTTAATGTGTTCATAATCTCTCTAGCTTTGATATTTTTTAGTGCAAAATGCACAAAGAAAGGTAAGGTTTCACTATTATCCACGAAAAAATAGATATTATCTTTTAATTCGTTTTTTAAACAGTTTATAAAATACTCTTTTTTCTCACTATAAAAAGTTTTATTTTCAATCTCTTTATCTGTTTTATATACTATTTCACTAATACTATTTGAATCAAAAGTTCCATTTGAAATAATAGATGCATTTGTTATATTTTTAATATATTCCAAATCAACTTTTAAAAATGTATCCATAATATATGATGATATAAAAATATAATCGCAAGGTTTCAAAGACTCCTCTTTTATGCTTCCATCTTTGTTTAGTTCTACCCACATAAGTTCAAAACCTAAGTTTTCAAACTCCTTAGCAGCTTCAATTAAGTATTGAGTCTCTCCAACACTTACAGCAATAGTTCCTTTTTTATTTAAATCTAGTAAAAGATTTAGAAAATCACTTTTAGTCATTTTTATCTTCCTTTGCAACTATTAGTTCATCTTTAGTATTTAAAAATAGCTCTTCAAATCTTTTTGTTGCATAATTTTTTATATCATTATCAAGGGTTTTATAAAGTTTTATTAGCTCTTTTGCTTTTGGAGTTAGTTTGCTTCCTGCATTTTCCCCTCTACCTTTTTGAGTGTGTACTAAATCATCTTCAATATAGTTTTCTAATATTTTGATATGGTTCCAAGCTTTTTTATAGTTCATTCCAACTTTTTGTGCAGTTTTAGAAATAGAGCCTGTTAAATCAATATATTCTAAAATCTTTGTTTTTCCACTTCCAAACATAAGATTTCTATTTTCATCCTCTATCCAAACTTTAACTTTTATTTGCATTTTTTAAACCTTTTTTCATCACAAAACAACCAAGTTGACAATGTGTTACTTCTATATCGCTATTTTTTACAGTTGAACCTACTATATTTAGAGTTGATTTTTGTGCTTCTTCCCATAAATCTTTACATGGTAACTCTTTATGTCCCATATGGTTTTGTTTTATTCTGTTATAAACATTTATATCTGATTCTTTAAACTTTAGTTTTCCAAAAACTCCAAGCTCACAATTTGTGATTTTTATACCTAAGCTTTTTGTAATAGCAGACATCTCTATTGGTTCTTTTCCAATCTTTCTTGCCACTTTAAAAGCTTTTAGACAAGAGAGTTTCCCCTCTTCATCTAAGTTTGTATATATAAACTCTTTTTGTATAGAGTCTAGTTTTATATTTAAATTATCATCACTACTAGACATCAATTCTTCCACTATGTGTATATAAATTCATCTTTTTACCTCTAGCAAAACCTATCAAAGTGATTCCATGTTTATGTGCTGTTTGAACACCTAAATAAGTAGGTGCTGTTCTTGACACTATTATTGGAATTCTATGCATTACAGCTTTTGTAACCATCTCTGAACTCAATCTTCCACTTACAAAAAGTACTGATTTTGTAGTGTCTAGTTTTTGAAGTTTACATTTTCCCATAACTTTATCTATTGCATTGTGTCGTCCTATGTCTTCAGCTGTTATAGTTTGACCATCAAGCAAATAAATCATAGCCTTGTGAACACAACCTGTAAGATTATAAAGTTCACTCTCTTGATAAAATATTTTTACCTCTCTTGAGATGGTTTCAGGAGTGATTTTAAAAGCTGTTTGGTTAAATGGTATTTCCAAACTTCCCTCAACATTACCAGTAACTCCACCACCACAGCCACTTACTAATGTTTTCTCTTTGTATAGATTTTCCAAAGATTTTTCATCTATTTTTGCTTTTATATCAACTCTTAAACCATCATCACTAACCACTAAACTCTCAATATCATCAATACTTGAAAGAACATTTTCACTCATCAAAAAACCAATAGCATGAGCATCTTGGTCTTTTGGTATTGTCATCATTGATATGGCTTTTTCTCCATTTAAAAATAGGTTTAAACGTGCTTCTTCAATAGTCACGTCTTCAACCTCGTGGGCTTCATTTTCTATAAGTTTGTCTATCACTACTGTTTTTAAATATTTGGCGTTGTCCATATCTTTTCCTTAATATGCAAAATTTGCATATTTAAAATGTTTTAAAAAGAGATTACCCCAAAAACTTGGGGTTAAACCTCTTAAACTCCTTCAAGAACTTCTGGATGAAACTCTTCAAGATACTCTTTTGGATATTTTCCAGTGATTAATCCTGGTAAATAACCTCTAATTGCTACTACATAAGAATAGATTGTTTCACCTACAAAGAATGTAATAACAGCACTTCCCATAAAGTGACCAAATAGAATCAATCTTCTATATTGGATAATTTCAGCAAATGGTAAAACATCCATACTCAAAAACCAAAGCCAAAATCCACTAAAACATAAAATAAAACCAAAAGCCACAAAAGCTAAATAGTTTATTCTTTGTCCGTGAGTATAAAGCCCTTTTAAGAAGAATTTTCCCCATTTTCCACTAAGTCTTTTAAAGTGTTTATGATCTTTAAAAGCAATTACTGTAATCAATAACCACATAGGAATCCAAAATAATCCTATTATTTCATGAGTCTCTCTCATGAAAAAACCTAATGCTCCACCACCTGTAATATTTCCAAATGTAATTGAAAATCCAGTGATAAAAAGGTATAGCATTATTAAAATATTTCCTAAAACAGCTACTCTTTGAAATAGTGAATGAACTTCTACCATCTCAGCATTTTTTCTTGTTTTAGGACCTTTTCTTCCACCTTGTAATATAAGCATAACTGTAAAAATACAAGCTTCAGCTAAAAATACCCATGGTAAAAGATGTTGTCTCTCTTCAAATGCTCTAATAACCTCAGGTGCAATTGCATCATATTGAGGTCCAAAGATTGATGTATAACCTTGTTCTAGTCTTGTTAATTCATTATAAGGAATTATTTGACCACTAAAATCAAGAGTAAACATTTTTAAAACATATTGCCAAACATATGCAAGATCAGCAATAGTTGCTAACCAGAAATACCAATACGTAAGAAGAGCAAAAAGCCCTCCTACGATGATATAAGGCATGTATTCGTTAAAAAAACCTTTTTTCTGTGCTTTATTTTCCATACGCTTTATCCCAACCATAAGGCATCGATTGTACTCCATGACCTACTGATAAAACTCTTTCTCTATAGATATTAGCTACAGATTCTGAATCTCCTACAAGTAGGGCTTTAGTTGAACACATCGCTGCACATACTGGAACTTTTCCTTCTGCAATTCTGTTTTGACCATATAGTTCTCTTTCATGTTCACTATTAGTCTCTTCAGGTCCACCTGCACACATTGTACATTTGTCCATAACACCTTTGATTCCAAATGCACCATCTTTTGGAAATTGAGGAGCTCCAAAAGGACAGGCATATAGACAATAAGCACAACCGATACATTTTTCTTTACTATGAAGAACTATTCCATCTTCTCTAATATAAAAACAGTCAACCGGACATACTTGCTCACAAGGTGCATCAGTACAGTGCATACAAGCAACAGATAAAGAAAACTCCATCCCTTGCTTACCTTCATTTACAGTTATTACTTTTCTTCTAGAAATCTCTACAGGTAACTCATGCGCTTCAGCACAAGCAACTGAGCAACCATCACAATGAATACATCTGTTTTCATCGCAGTAAAATTTCATTCTTGAAAAATCTACATTATTACTACTCATGTTACTTCTCCTAAGCTCTTTCTATCTGACATAATCCACCTTTTGTTTCAGGTATTTGTGTAACAATGTCATAACCGTAGTTACTAACAGTGTTGGCACTTTCACCTATCGCATAAGGGGCAGTTCCATCAGGATATTTGTGTAATAAGCTTTCACCCTCTAATACACCTGCAAAGTGAATAGGAATAAATACTCTATCAGGACTAACTCCATGAGAGTAATGT
>CBFIGT010000152.1:0-4668 GCA_965662175.1 Arcobacter sp.
CCCTTGAAAGTTTTTTAACTTGGGACGAAAAAGAGATAAAAGAAAATCTTGATGAAATCGATGAGTTAATAAAAAAACTTTATGAAAAAGAGAAAGATATAAAACAAAAAATAAAAGAGTCACCTGATAGTAAAACCAAAGATGAACAAAAAGAGAAACTAAAAGCTGTAAAAAAATTAATCAAAAAAGCAAAAAAAGAGTTTATTTAAACTCTTTTTAAAACTTTTAAGCTTGCCCTATCCTCTCCCACTCCAACTTAGAGATATTTTTATCTCCTGTGTCAAACTCTATTCCTACTAAGTAGATATCTTTGTTTTGATCTAAATATTTTTCGTGGTATTTTTTCTCTTTTATTTGAGTTAGAGCATTTGTATCATCTACTTTGAACTCAACTATATAGATATTATCATTTGCTTTTATAGTAAGGTCAATTTTTCCTTTGTTTGTAATATCTTCACCTACTAAATCTAAACCTAAAGCTTTAATGTAAGCATAAAAGACACTTACATAATATCCCTCATACTCATACATCTTGTTTTTTGTGAAGTGATTGTATGGAATACTAGCAAAAAGGGATTTTATGTTTATCTCTAGATTTTGAAAATTAGCACTTACTAGAGATTCATGTATCTGACCTTTTAAAATAGTAGGTGAATTAACTCTACTCATAAAATCAGCTATGGAACTTAAAAGAGATATTTTAACTTCGTAATTTGGAATACCCAAATGAAACTTAGGAGTACCATCATAATTTTCACTAACTTTATTAATAGTTAAATAACCCGTCTGCCACATCAAAGTTTCTAGCTCTATATAATCCACATCAAAGCTATTTAACATCATCTCATCTTTTACTATGTATTCCAAGTTTGGTAAGAAGTAGTTGTTTTTTTCTATAAGCTTTAAAAGAAAAGTTGGTGTTGCGGTTTGAAACCAGTAGTTTCTATATGAGAAGTTATTTGATATAAATAAAAGTATATCAAAGGGATTATAAACTCCCTCTCCTAAAAACTTATATCCATTGTACCACTTTTTTATTTTATCAAAATCTTGCCCCTCTAAGTGTTTAGAAAAGTCTGTTTCAACATCATCTTGGGTATAGCCACAAATAGTTGCATAGTTTGGATTTAAAGTTATGTCATTTAAGTTATTTAATCCAGAAAACAAACTCACTTTAGAGAACTTTGAAACTCCTGTTATAAATACAAACTTAATATACTCATCACTTCCTTTTATAACACTATAGAAGCTTTTTAGTTCATCTCTTATGATTCTTGCTATTTCACTATTTTCTATATTATCCAAAATAGGTTTATCGTATTCATCTATTAAGATTACTACTTTTTTATTATATTTTAAATAGGCTTCTTGAATAATCCTTCCAAAACAATCAGAACAATTATATTTTGAAGGACACTGTATACCTAAGGCTCTTTGATTATCTTCAAGTATAGTGTTTACTCTGTTATTAAAAGACTCTTTTGAAGAGAAGTCACCGTTATTGAAACTTATTCTAATAATAGGAAACTTATCAAACTTATAACCATGATTGCCAATATATAAATCTCTAAAAAACTCCTCTTGCCCATCTAAGATAGTTTTTAAGGTATCTAAAAAAAGTGACTTACCAAATCTTCTTGGTCTGCTTAGAAAATAGTATTGACCATTTTCTATTAGGTCTTGGGCTAGGTGTGTTTTATCTACATAGATATAATTCTCTTCAAGTATTGTTTTTAGTGTTGATATACCTATTGGAAGTTTTTTTAGTTTCATTTTAGATGTTTCCTGTATCTTTATATGATTTTTTATATTTTTTTATTATATCTAAAAGATTTGAAAATTTTTAGAAGTACCTAAAAAGAAGCTTTTTTAACAAATTTTGAAATTTGTTAAAAAAATCACTTCTTGTTGATTTTGTGTTGATATGGTTTTGCTAAGATTTCAAAAAAATAATATTTTAAGGAAGAAAAATATGGCTAAAATAGATATAACCTTCCACTCTTATTTCTCTAAATATTTGTATCTACAGGGAGTTTTTGTAAATTTTCTTAAGAAAAATTATACTATAAGTGAGATTAAGAGTGATGAATGATGAGAATAGAGTTTATTTAAACTCTTTAAAGTTTTGTCTTAGTGCTTCATAGGCTATAATTGAAACTGAATTTGCGATATTTAAGCTTCTAGCATCATTTGTCATAGGAATTGTAATACATCCTTTTTTATTTAATGCTAATAAATCCTCAGGTAATCCTGCATCTTCTCTTCCAAAATAGAAAAAATCATCTTTATTATAAGAGGCTTCAAAATATACTTGTTTTGTTTTTGTTGTTGCAAAAAAGTGTCTATCATTTAAAGGATTTTTTGCCCAAAAATCCTCAATATTTTCATACTCTCTAACATCTAAATCAAACCAATAATCAAGCCCTGCTCTTCTTACCTCTTTTTCTGTAATTTCACCAAAACCATAAGGTTTAATTAGGTGTAAAGTACAGTTTAAAGCAAAAGCTAATCTTCCTATTGTTCCTACATTTCCAGGGATTCTAGGCTCTAGTAAAACTAAATTAAACATTATAAAATCACCGTTTTGTTTCCATATACGAAAACTTTATCCTCTAATAAAAGTTGTAAAGCATTTGCTAAAACTACTTTTTCCACATTTCGCCCTGCTCTTCTCATATCTTGCCATGAAAAATTATGGTCAACATTTACAACATCTTGTGCAATAATTGGACCCTCATCTAAATCATCAGTAACATAATGTGCAGTTGCACCTATAATCTTAACACCTCTATGATGAGCTTGTTTATATGGATTTGCACCTATGAATGCTGGTAAAAATGAGTGGTGAATATTTAAAACTTTTTTAGGAAAAGTTTGTACAAATTTTGGAGTTAAAATTCTCATATATTTAGCAAGAACTATAAGCTCAGGCTCATACTCATTGATTTTAGCAATAACCAAATCTTCATGAGCTTCTCTTTCCATATCATCAGCACTAATACAATGAAAAGGAATATTAAATTTTTCAACTAAATCCTGCAAATAATCATGATTTGCAATTACAGCTTTAATATTTGCTTCAAGTTCACCATCAATATAACGAATAAGTAAATCACCTAAAACATGTGATTCTTTAGTTGCCAAAATAACTATATCTTTTTTAGCTTTTGCTCTTAATTTAATCTCTGCTTCTTTTGGTAAAACCTCAGTTAACTCTTTTAGAAGAATTTTTGCATTTACATCACCTGAGATAACAGTTCTCATAAAAAATTTATTTGTTTCAGCATCAACGTATTCAGCATTTTGTTCGATATTTAGATTGTTTGCAAAAAGAACTTTTGAGACGTTATAAACAAGTCCTTTTGAGTCCGAAGTATTTATTAAAAGTATGTACTCTTTCATTTTATTCCCATATAATAGTATTATTCCAAATTAAAAGTGGAATAATACCATTATTTTGGTTAAATCATTTGTGATAACTCTTCTTTATAAGCAATTAAATCAAAATCTTTTACTCTAGCAACTCCAGATTCTACAGCTGCATTTGCAACAGCACTTGAAACTTCTACAATAAGTCTTTTATCAAATGGTTTTGGAATAATATAATCTTTTGAGTAAACTAATCCCTCACCAAATATTGCTTTTATTTCAGCAGTTACAGGTTTTTTAGCTAAATTAGCAATAGCATAAGCTGCTGCTTTTTTCATCTGCATATTTATTTTTTTAGCTTGTACATCTAAAGCACCTCTAAAAATAAATGGAAATCCAAGTACATTATTAACTTGGTTATTAAAATCACTTCTTCCTGTACCTACTATTGCTTTATCTCTGATTTTTAAAATATCTTCAGGAAAAAGTTCAGGTGTTGGATTTGCAAGTGCAAATACAATAGGTTCATCAGCCATAACAGCTATATGCTCTTGGGTAAATGTTCCAGGTCTTGATAAACCTAATACAACGTCAGCTTCTCTAAAAGCATCCATCATAGATAAAGGCTCTTCTATAGAAAACTCTTTTTTAAATTTGTTTAAATCATCTCTTCCATCATGAATAACACCTTTAGAATCACACATAATAATATTTTCAACACCAATTGCTTTATACATTCTAGCACATGAAATAGCAGCTGCACCAGCCCCAACTACAACTACTTTTAACTCTTCAAGTTTTTTTCCAATAATATCACAAGCATTTATAAGTCCTGCACTTGTTATAATTGCTGTTCCATGTTGGTCATCATGCATAACAGGAATATCAAGCTCACTAATAAGTCTTCTTTCTATTTCAAAACACTCAGGCGATTTTATATCTTCTAAATTTATTCCACCAAATGTAGGTGAAATAGCCTTACAAACATCAACAAATCTGTCAACATCTTTTTCATCAACCTCTATATCAAATGAGTCAACTGCAGCAAATTTTTTAAATAATACTGATTTCCCCTCCATTACAGGCTTTGAAGCCAATGCACCAATATCACCAAGACCAAGTACAGCTGTACCATTTGAAATAACAGCAACCAAATTCTTTTTAGATGTATATTTAAATGCATCCTCTGGATTTTTTCCAATCTCTAAACATGGAAATGCCACACCAGGTGTATATGCAAGTGATAAATCTCTTTGTGTATCAAGTGTAGTTGTTGTACTTATTTCAAATTTTCCAGGT
>CBFIGT010000153.1:0-4577 GCA_965662175.1 Arcobacter sp.
AAAAATCTATATATTTTATAAATATTAATATCTTGTTTTTTAAAGTATTCAAGGTAGTGTATTAATTCTAATTTACTTCCAGGATACAACAATCTTGAAATAACTAAACTTCTAAACAAAAATATCTTCTCATCTACTTTACGCAAGTTAATATTTGAATTATCAAATATTTTATTACAACCTATATCATCAAATAATTTACCAAATATAAGTTCATCACCAATTGGTATAAAATTATCTGTTGTTACATCTGATAGTAAATTTAATAATTGTGATTTTTTATCATTAGATTTTGAAAAGTGTAATAAGTTTTCTTCAAGTTCATCAATTCTTACAAGTGCTTGATTATATAAAGATTCAATTTCATTTTTATCTTTACTACTTCCAAGGCTTTCAATTACTTTATACCCTCTATTTGTTCTATCAACAATATGAATACTTACACTACCACTTGTATTTTTCTTTTTTCTAACTCTTAAAGACATATGAAATTCTATCAAATTTATCTTGAGGCACACAAAATATGAATTTTATGCCCTTTTAAGCCCTTGGTTTAGGGATTCTTGAATTTATGATTTCTTATCGCACAAAACGGGAGTCTTAAAAGTAGTATTTTTATGAAAAATAAGTGAAATTTAAGATTCTTTTTATAATTATAACATTATAATGATAGGAAAAGGTTATAACCTTATAATGAAAAGGATAACAAATCATGAAAAATAATAAGTATGACATTATTATAATAGGTGGAGGAGCTACAGGAAGTGGTATTGCATTAGATGCGGCTTCAAGAGGTTTCAAAACTTTACTTTTAGAAAAAAATGATTTTTCACAAGGAACTAGTTCAAGAAGTACTAAATTAGTTCATGGTGGTGTTAGGTATTTAGAAAAAGCAGTAAAACAACTCGATAAAAATCAATTTAATTTAGTTCAAGAGGGATTAAAAGAGAGATCAATACTTTTACATAATGCTCCTCATTTATGTTCAAGATTAACTTTAGTTACGCCTATATATAAATGGTGGGAATTACCTTATATGTTTGCTGGCTTAAGTTTATATGATTTTGTTTCAGGGATAAGAAGTTTAGGAAGAAGTGGAATAGTTTCAAAATCGAAAATGTTTAAGAAGTTTCCAGTTATTAAAAAAGAAGGTTTAGTTGGGGGAGTAAAATATTATGATGGCTCTTTCAATGATTCTAGATTAACTATATCATTATTACAAACTGCCAGAAAATATAATGCTGATTGTAAAAATTATCATGAAGTAACTACTTTTACATATGATGATAATGGAAAAATTACGGGTGTAAAAGCATTAGATAAAATTAATGAGAAAGAAGTACTTTTTGAAGCTACTAGTGTTGTAAATGCAGGAGGTGTATTTGCAGACAAAGTTAATCAGCTTGATGATAAAGAAGCTAAAGAAATGTTAAATTTAAGTTCAGGGGTACATATAGTATTAGATAAAAAATATCTTCCATCAAAAGAGGGATTAATGATTCCTAAAACGGAAGATGGAAGAGTCCTTTTTATTTTGCCTTGGATGGGTAAATGTCTTGTGGGAACAACTGATGATCCAACTACCTTAAGTGAGAATCCTGAAGTAAGAGAAGAAGATATTGAATATCTTTTAAGACATCTTAAAATTTATTTTGATTTGAAAATTGATAAAAGTGAAATTTTGTCTCAGTGGTGTGGTATTAGACCTCTTGTTGCACCCGATGAAAATGCAGATACTTCTTCTATTGTAAGAGAACATGAGATTAGAGAAAACAAATCTGGACTGATTAATATAATTGGTGGGAAATGGACTACTTATAGAAAAATGTCAGAACAATTAGTTGATTATGTTTATAAAACACAAAATAAGAAAAAACAAAAATGTAAGACAAAAAAGTTAAAACTTGTAGGTAGTAAAAATCTAGATGAGAATTATGTGTCAAATAAAGTTGATGCAAATACAAATGAATATCTTTTATCTCAATATGGAGATAAGGTTAAGTCTGTTTTATCTGCTAGTAAAAATATAGAATATTTAACTAATGGTGAACCTTATACAAATGTAGAAGTAATATATACAATAAAAGAAGAATTTGTTCAAAAACCAATGGATTTTCTTGTTAGAAGATGTAATGTTGCCTTAATTAATAAAAATGTCTCAATTGAAATCTTAGATAAAGTTGTACAAATAATGAAAGATGAATTAAAGTGGGATGATGAAAAAGCAAATAAAGAAAAAGAAGAAGCTTTATATGTTTTAAATACATTTATATAATTTAAATTTTTAAAAAAGAAAAAGGAAAGTATATGATAATTGCATCAAACTTTAAAACAAATCATACTAGAAAATCAACAAAAGATTTTATAAGTAGTGTTGAGCAATCTTTAGAAAAAAATGATAAAAGTGAAGTTTTCATTTTTCCAAGTGCTATATCATTAGATAGTTTTGAAACAAAAAGTAATCTACATATTGGAACTCAAAATGCACATCATGTTGAAAGTGGATCATTTACTGGTGAAATAGGTAGTCTTCAATTAGATGAATTTGAAATAAAAAATATATTAATAGGTCACAGTGAAAGAAGACATATTTTACATGAAGATCAAGAAAGTATCAAAAAAAAATACAATTATTATATGAATCTAGGTTATACAATTATCTATTGCATAGGTGAACCTCTAAAAATAAAAAATGAAGGTCTATCTAAAACATTAGAATATGTATATAAACAACTTGAAGGAATTGATACTTCGTATGAAAATTTAATATTAGCATATGAACCTGTTTGGGCAATTGGAACAGGAGTAACTGCTACCTTAGAAGATATAAATAATGTACATGATGAGATTAAAAAGAAAATTTCCAAACCATTATTATATGGAGGTTCTGTAAAGCTATCAAATGTTAAAGAGATATGTTCTTTATCTAATGTTGATGGAGCATTAATTGGTACAGCTTCTTGGGATAAAGAAGATTTTGTAGAAATCATTGAACTTACAAAAGATTTGTAAAAAATCTATTTAAATGAAAATAGTCATATATTATCAGTTTTTAATATTGCTATTACTACTTCTACTTAGATAATTTTTTCAATACTTAATTAAGGATTGAAAAATGAAGAACTTATCAATAAAAAGAAACTAATTATTGCATTTTCTATTATTGCAACTGTAATTTTATTATCAACTGTTTATAATAATTATGGAATATATAAGTCATCTAATGGATTTACAAGTTATAGAACAATGGCAAAAAATAGTCTACTTACAAGTAATATTCAAACAAGTATATTAATGGAATTAAACTTGCACTTGAAAAATATTAAAAATTAGATTTTACATTTAAAATAGAAAATAGTTGGGAAGAGTTGAAAAAGGATTAGTACTTGCTGATACAATTAATAACATGTTAGTTGAAAATAAATCAAATGGTTTGACAATTAATGAAAGCTCGGAAGGATTACTTAAAAATGTTGAGACTTTAAGCATTTCTTCTTCTGAAATAGCTGCTTCATTAGAGGAAGTCACTTCGAATATATCAAGTAATACTGAAAATATCATAAAAATCTCATCTTTTGTAAATGAATTATCTATTTCTTCAAATGATGGAAGAAGTAAATGCACAAGTAAATGCTATTAAAGAAGAAAATAAATCTTAATCAGTAAAATATTAAGTACAATTTAAAATTGAATTATGTAATATGTAAGAGGTACAGTAGATACTATTATCCTACAATACTATTATATAAATCATAAAAGGATCTAACTTTTGTTTGCTAAAAATGGTATACCTTTATATCTTCAGTTAAAAGAAAAATTATTAGAAGATATTAAATTAAATTATAAAGTTAATGATATTATTCCTGCTGAAGGTAAGATAGAAAAAAAATATAAAGTAAGTAGAATAACTGTACGTAAAGCTATTGAAGAATTAGAAAAAGACAACATTGTTATAAAAAAACAAGGTAAAGGAACCTACGTTCAAGAACAAAAAGTTCTTTATGATGCAAACTCAATAGGTTCTTTAACTCAAAGATTATCTAAGCAAAAGCATCTATTGACTACAAAATCAATTTCTTTTGAAATAATAGAAAAAGAAGACGAGCATTTTGTAAAAGATATGTTGGAATGCGATAAAGTATTATGTATTAGAAGAACAAGATTATTAAATGAAGTCCCTTTTGCTTTAATGATAAACTATTTTGATGTTAATACTGTTCCTGATATTGATAAAAAATTAAATTTAGAATCTTTATATGCATTTTTAAAAGAAGAATATAATATTGAGTTTTATAATGCAGAAGAAATTGTAGAAGCAAAAGCTGCGAATACTGATGAAGCAGAGAAATTAAATATTGAAGAAGGCTTACCTTTATTATCATTAAAAAGACTTTCTTTTGATAAGAATAATCATCCAATAGAATATTCAAATCTAGTTATAAAAGCAGATATGTATAAACACAAGATTATTTTATCAAATGATAAAATATCAAATATGTAAAATAGGATAGTTTATGACCCTGTAAAATAAACTGTGTAAACCCACCAGTTAATCTTTAATTACTTTGTATATTTTT
>CBFIGT010000154.1:0-4532 GCA_965662175.1 Arcobacter sp.
TAGGATTTACAACTTGATTTTCAGGATATCTTTCTAAATACTGCATTGGAGTTAATGCTTTTATATCACTATTTTTATCCATATATTTAAATACATTATATAAAAACTCGGGTCCCTCAAACCACCAATGTCCAAAAAGCTCAGCGTCATAAGGTGAAACTACCATTGGTAATCTACTCATAAGTGGAGATAAACTATCAATTTGTGTTTCCCTTGATTTACAAAAATCTTCCGCATGACTAATTGTTTTCATTTTTGCAATATATGGGTCATAAGCCTCTTTATGATCTGTTGTTCCTGTGATTTTATGATATTTAAATCCTGTAAAAACCCTAACTCCATCTGGATTAATATATGGTTTAATATAATCAAAATCCAAGTCATATCCAATATCTCTATAAAAATCTCTATAATTAAAATCACCTGGATAACCCTCTTTTGAACTCCAAACTTGCTTAGATGATTGGGCATCTCTAGCAAATGCTGCTGCTGTGTGTGGTGTATAAGTTGGAGCATAAACTCCATTTAAAGCAGTTGGTCTACCATATGTTAAAGCATGAGAATCAACAATAAAAAATTTAATTCCTTTTTCATTTAAAATCTCATCTAAACCATCATAATAAGCACACTCAGGAAGCCAAATTCCTTTTGGTTTTATACCAAAATGTTTTTCATGAGCTCGTACAGCTATCTCTATTTGAGTTCTAACTGCATGAACATTCTCTTGTAAAAGAGGTAAAAAACCATGTGTCGCTCCGCATGTTATTACTTCTAAATTACCTTTTGTGTAAAAATATTTATATCCATTTAAAACATTTCCTTCTAAAAAGCCTTCAAAAAACTCTTCAGTTTCTCTAAAAAACTCTTCATAAAAAAGTGCAAGATTATTAAAAGGTGTATCACCTTCTGTTCTTTTTAACTCTTTATGAGCTAGTTCATTCATCTTTTTCAAATATTTTCTATACTTATCCATAAGATGTGCATCACTTAGCATTTCAGCAAGTGGTGGTGTTACTGAAGTAGTTAAATTAAACTCAATTCCCTCATCTTCAAGACTTTTAAGTCTTTTTAAAAGTGGAATATAACACTCTGTAATTGCTTCAAAAAGCCAATGCTCTTCCAAAAAATTATCATATTCTGGATGTTTTACAAATGGAAGATGCGAGTGAAGTACCGGTACCCAATAGCCTTTAATCATTTTATTTCCTTTATTAAAGAGCTTGAGCTTAAACTGTTTTTAAATATTTCACTATCTTCATACTCTTTTATTTTTTTTATCTCTTCAACAAATTTTGCAGAAGAGATTCCATTTCCTGAATCTTTAATTGTAGTTTTTATAATTTCACTCCAATTCATACTTTTTTTAATCCAAACCTCATCATTTTCATCAGGAAAATTAATTTGACTTGAGAAAGTATGTACATTATTTGACTCTAGTATTTTGAAAAACTCTTCTTCTTTATTAATTCCAAGCTCAACATAAACATCAATATTTTCAAATTTCTCTTTTAAATAATACTCACCTAAGGCAAATGATGAGTCAAAATTAAAAATATGATTTCCTAATTTATCGTATATTTTAAAAACTAATTTTTGAGTTTTTAAATCTATTGAATATTTTTTTAATGTTTCATCACTAACTTCCCAATAAATATAATAACTATTTGGATTTATCATTAATACTTTTAATCTATCTTTATTGTATCTACTTGGAATATCATATTGTGTTTGTGGAATATCTTTAACTTCACTTGTCAATGTATCAATAGCATGTATACTACTTGAAAAACTATCCTCAAACTCCAAGCTTTTATTTATTAACTCTTTTTCATTTGCCTTCATATTATTTCCCTATTCTTAATTTCTTAATCTCTATCTAAATTCTCAAACCCTGGTAAAAGTTTTCCCTCAAGTAACTCAAGTGATGCCCCACCACCTGTTGATATAAAAGAGAAATTCTCTTTTTCACCTGCTTTATCAGCAGCATTTGAAGTATCACCACCACCAACTATTGAATATGCATAAGTATCAGCAATACAGTGAGCTATTTTAAATGTACCCTTTGCAAACATATCTTTTTCAAATATTCCCATCGGTCCATTCCAAATAATTGTATTTGACATTCCAATTGCTTCTTCAAAAAGTTTTACAGTTGCAGGTCCAATATCAACAGCTTTAAAGCCCTCTAAAATATCTTGAATTGGCACAATTTTTGTATCAATTGGATGTTCAATATCATCTGTTATTACAAAATCTACAGGTAAATAAACATTAACTTTAGATTTTTTTGCCTCATCTAAAATATTTAAAGCCTCTGCTGTAAACTCATCTTCATACAAAGACTCTTTTAAATCATACCCAAGGGCTTTTAAAAATGTATTACTCATAGCTCCACCAATTACAAGTTTATTAACTTTTGGTAGAATACTTTTTAATAGAGTTATTTTAGAAGAAACCTTTGCCCCACCTACTACTAAAGTAATTGGTTTAATTGGATTAAATAGTGCCTTTGAAAAAGCATCAATCTCTTTTTTGAGTAAAAATCCAGCTACTTTTTTATCTACAAACTTAGTAATACCAACAGTTGAACTATGAGCTCTATGTGATGTTCCAAAAGCATCATTTACATAAATATCACAAAGCTTTGCTAATTTTTCTGATAAATCATCACTATTTTTTGTTTCACCAGGATAAAATCTAATATTTTCTAAAAGTAAAACTTTTGAAGAGCTATTTCCTCTTATATACTCATTTTTATCTTCAAAATCTGAAACTAACTCAACCTCTTCATCTAACAATCTTTTTAATCTTTTAACAATATGTCTTAAAGAGTAATTATCATCAAATTCACCTTTAGGTCTACCTAAATGACTAACTAATATAATTTTAGAAGCCCCATGATCAATACAATAATTTATAGTAGGAATTGCCTCTTTAATTCTGCTATCATCAGTAATATTATGGTGTGAATCCATAGGAACATTAAAATCAACTCTAATTAAAACTCTTTTTTTATCTAAATCAACACTTTTTAAAGTACTAACACTTTGCATAATTTCCATATTTGATAACATAATTTTTTCCTTAGTTATACATTTTCATATAATAATCGTGAGCCATTCTTCCTGAATCAAAAGCAGGAATAACATCATTAATAGAGTTTTTGACTATTTCAGTCCATTTTTCTTTATTATCATAATAAATTGGAATTACACTATTTTCTAAAATATCCATTAAAGCTATATTATCTAATCTATCTTGCTCTTCAATAGGTAGGTTTTTATTCTCTATTTTTGAAGAGATTGTAAAGGCATTAACACCCTCTTTACAAAACTCAGGATGCCAACCATCAGCAATAGATAAATTAATAGCTCCATTCATAGCAGCTGTCATACCACTTGTACCACTAGCTTCCCTTGTAACTCTTGGATTATTTAGCCAAACATCACAACCTTTTTTAATTTTCATAGATAATTCTAATTCATATCCAACCAAAACAGCTACATTTTTGTAGTTTCTTGACATATTTATTAATTCATTAAAGATATTAATAGCACCTGTATCAAACGGATAAGGTTTCCCTGCCCAAATAATTTGAATAGGTCTTTTTTCATCTTTAACTAGTTTTTCAAATCTTTGAATATCATATTTTAAAAGAGCAGGTCTTTTATACTCAGCAAATCTTCTAGCCCACACTATAGTTAAAATATTTGGGTCAAACATTTTTCCTGTTTGATTAGCAACTTCTGAAAAAAGCTCTCTTTTTAAGTGTTTTTTTCTAGATTCTAACTCAAACTCTTCATCTTCATCTAAGGCTTTTAAAATACCTTTATCAGCCCAATATTTCTTATTTTGTGCATTTGTAACTGAGATAATTTCACATCTTCCCTCTACATCTTTCCACATTTCATTTGAAACAAGCCCATGTATTTTTGATACACCATTTGCTATTTTTGCCATCATTAAAGCACCAACTGTTAAAGAGAATTTTTCATTTTTTATTCCACAAAGCTCTTTAACCTTATCAACACCTAAACCACAGAAAAATCCCATTTTTGCTAATAAATTAATATCATGCTCTTCATTTCCAGCAGCTTCAGGAGTATGAGTTGTAAATACTAATCTTTTTTTAACTTCATTAATATCTTGAAATCTTCTATAAAGTTCAAAAGCCATAGGTAAAGAGTGACCCTCATTCATATGATAAATATCAACATTATAGTTTAGTGCTTCTAAAACCTTAGCTCCTCCAATACCTAATACAATCTCTTGAGCAATTCTTGTTTCATTATTTGCATCATATAATTTATGAGTGATAGTTCTTGATAAATAATCATTCTCTTCAATATCAGTTGATAAAAGAATCATAGGTGCTGTATTAAATAGATTTGATGGAATTAAATATGCTCTAACAACTACATCTTTACCATTTATACTAACAACTACATCAATATTTAAATTTTCTAAAAAGTAGTATCTTTTTCTTCTAAACTCTACTTTTAAATATCTATTTTCATCTCTTCCTTGGTCAT
>CBFIGT010000155.1:0-4463 GCA_965662175.1 Arcobacter sp.
AAAACTAAAATTACTAATAAACATAAGTGCTTTTTTTTCTTTTATTGTTGTTGATAAATAATCCATAAATTTGTTTTTGTGAGTATAAGTTATTAATTTATCCATATATTCAAAATCATCAATATATTTTTCAAAAGATTTATTAGAATTTATTATTTTTGACTCTTTATTTAATAAAAAAAACAAAATATCTGTTGATTCATCCCATTTATTTAATATGCTTGGTGTAAGTTCACTTAATTTTAGCACACTCATACCTTTTTAACAAGCTTAATAAATCATCAACGTTTTTAATATAATAGTCCGCATAATCTGTTTTTTGTGAACTTTTATCTCTAAAAAAAGCTTGTCCACCTAGAATTATAATGGGCATTTTTTCACCAACATAGGACTCTTTTATCTTTTTTGATAAATCAAAAACCTTTGGTATATTTGAAATAATTGTTGATGAAATAATTATAAAATCAATATCCTCATCATATATACTTTTCATAATCTCTTCAAAACTACTTGTTGAAGATAAAAAAGTAACATCATAAGCTTTTAGTTCTAAAATATCACTAAGCATTCTTGCACCAACTTCATGGAGTTCAAAACTACCCGTTGTTACTAAGATATTTTTTCTTTTTTTTATATGTTTTAATATTTTTGAATAGTGTTCAGACATTACTCTTTGGCAAATTGAAGTTGCTACATGCTCTTCTCCAACTGTAATATTCTCATCTTCCCACTCTTTTCCAATCTTATAAAGAGATGGAAGAATTACTTTTTCCCAAAAATATACTATATCATTATCTGATTTTATAAACTCTTTTGAAAGATTTATTGCTTTTTCCAAATTAGCTTCAATAAGAGAGTTATAAAAACTATTAAATATCTCACTTTTATTAGAAAATTGTTTATACTCTAATGTCACTATATAAACCTTTTAAAATTTATTAATAGTAAATATTATCATAACTTAGTTTAATTAATATAATTAATTAATTTATTATAAACTTATTTCTTAAATCTAATTGTAGGCCTTTTAATATATTAGTAAAAATCTACATTTATCTATGAAAAAACAATCTTCAAAATATTTGCTACAAGCATAAAAATTAAAACCACCACAAGAACTTTTTTTATAAAATCTTCTCCACCTTTTATAGCATAATGACTTCCCACATAAGACCCAGCCATATTTGCTAATCCTAAAGTAATAGCAACTCCCCACAGTACTTTTCCAGCCATGATAAAAGCTATTGCTGAACCTAAATTTGTAGCAAAGTTTAGTGGTTTTGTTGATGCTGTTGCTATTAAATAATCAAGATTTAAAAACTTTTTCATAGAAATAGTCATATAAGTTCCCGTACCAGGTCCCAATAATCCATCATAAAAACCTATTGGAGCAGTTGAAAGAATAATATTTTTTTTACTTAACTCCCTATTCTCTTCTTTTATCTTTTTACTTTTTTTAAATAGTGTTATCAAAGCGATTGGAATAGCTATTAATATTGCCCATTTTATAAACTCATCAGAACAATACATAATCAATGAACTTCCAATATAAGAAGCCAGCAAACAAGGAATAATAGCAATAGATACAACTTTCCAAGAGATTTTTTTACTAAGTGCATATTTTATTGTTGCCATAAGTACACCAAAAACACTTGCTATTTTATTTGAAGCCAAAACATAAATAGGAGAAATTCCACTTAAAAGAAGAACAGGAACTTGAATCATACCGCCACCACCTGCGATTGAATCAATATAACCAGCCATAAAACCAGCAAAAATAAAGATAAATATCCAAAATAGAGATATATCGGCAAAAAGTTCCATAGTTAGCCTTTGAATGGATATTTAAAATAAGTAGAAAATAGCTTTAAAAGCTATTTTCTTTGATTATGCAAATGCAGGTTGTAAGAAAGGAATAATCTGTTTTTTTCTAGATAAACATCCATCTAGCCAAACTTTTCCATTTTCAAGTTTTACATCAAATGCTTTTTCAAAAATAGAAGCATCAGTTGAAGATACTAAAACTTCACTTCCCTCTTTCATAATATCTGTTAAGATTAAACATGCTGTATGTAAGTTGTTTTCTTCTCTTAATTTATCTAAGTCAGCTTGTAATTCATCTTTAATATCATCAAAAATAGCCAAATCTATAACCTCTAATTGACCAATTCCAACATCATTTCCATGCATATCAAATGGTTTATAATCTCTTAAGATTAAGTCTCTAACAGGCACTCCTGCAACTGCTGATTTAACAGTAAACATCTCCATACCTAAAGCACCAAAATCTTCAACACCAGCAATCTCAGCTAATTCTCTCACAACTTTAATATCAGTATCTGTACAAGTTGGTGACTTGAATATTACAGTATCAGATAAAATAGCACATAACATAATCCCAGCAATATTTGCAGGAATCTCAACTTTGTGATAATCATACATCTCTTTTACGATTGTATTTGTACAACCAACAGGTCTAATCCAACACTCTAATGGAGCTGAAGTTGTAATATCACCTAACTTATGGTGATCAACAATACCAACAACAGTTGCTTCTAAAACATCTTTTGGAGCTTGTCCAAGGTCTGAATAATCAGTAATAAAAAGCTCTTCACCTGCAAATTCAGTTTTTAATAAAGGTGCTTCAAATCCAAATCTATCTAAGATAAATTGAGTCTCAGGACTTACAGGTCCTTGTCTTGCTGGAATTGCTTCTCTTCCAATTGCGTTTAAAAGATAAGCTAATGAAATCGCCGAACAAATCGAATCTGAATCAGGAGTTGTATGTCCACATGTATAAATTGCCATAATAATATTTCCTATTTTTATTTTTTGGGCATTTTATCTAAATTAAAGTTATTTTACTTTTAAATAAAAAAGCTATTTTTTCAAAGTTGTTTCAAATCCTTGTTTTGGATCACTTGGAATTAAAAAACTAAAAAATAGAGATAAAGCAGCAATCATCGCACCTATTATAAAAACAAGAGAGTGAGAATATAACCAAACAAGACCTAAAACAAAAGGTAAAAACACTGCTGCTATATGATTTATTGTCAAACTCACAGCACTTGCACTTGCTATATCCTTTGGATCAGCTATTTTTTGAAAATAGGTTTTAAGTGCTATTGCCATAGAAAAAAGTAGATGATCAATTACAAATAAAGCAAAAGCAAAATATAAATTATCAACAAAAGCATAAGAAACAAATACTAAAATAAGTCCAATATACTCAAATTTCAAAGTAGTTCTTTCACCAAACTTTACTATAAACTTTCCAATTTTTGGAGCAAAATATATATTTAAAAGTGAGTTTACAAAAAGTAGTGCTACCATATTATGAATATCTACACCAAACTTTTCAACAAGTAAAAACCCAGCAAATACTATAAATATCTGTCGTCTAGCACCTGCAAAAAAAGTAAGAAGATAAAAAAGCCAATACTCTTTTTTCAAAACTAACTTTTTCTCTTGTACCACATCATCTTTAAAATGTTCAAATCCTATCCAAGCAATAACTCCAGCAATAATAGTAACAACTCCAAAAAAAGTATAAACATACTTATACTCTACATTAAAATATTTCATCATAAAATAGATTAATACAAATACCAAAAGTGAAGTAAATGATTTAGCAGCTGTAATTTTTCCCAAAACTATTGGAGCTTTATCTTTTGAAAGCCATTGCAAAGATAAGGATTGATTTAACGTCTCCAAATAGTGAAAACCTATTGACATAAGTACAGTTGTCACATAAAGACCAAGAGCGCTAGGATAATATCCTGTAAGTAAAACCCCTACTCCTAAAGCTATCATAGAGATATAAGCAAGTCTTTGTTGAGCTATAAAAATGATAACTAAAACTACAGAAAAAGCCAAAAATCCAGGTATCTCTCTTAGACTTTGTAAGATACCTATTTGACTACCATCAAAAGAGGCTACTTCTATTACATAATTATTTAGTAAACTCATCCAAGCTGAAAATGAAAATACCATAAAAATAGAGAGTATATATAAAAGTGCAACTCTTGATTTGAAAAATTTATTTATCATCTTATTCCAATTGAAATTTTTGAAATAATAGCCTTATATTATAAAATGCTACTTTAAAACATGCTCTTCTACTACCCAATTGGCAAAAGGAATTGAAGAGGTAAAAGCAGGACTAACTGCATTTAATACATGAACAGACTCTTTATCTGATTCAACTACAAAATCTTGAACAAGCTCTAAAGTGTGTTTATTTAAAAGTTGTGCTCTAATTCCTGGAGTACTCCAAGAGTCATAACCTTTATGATTCATATTTTGTGTTAGTTTCATGGCTAAGTTTTTAAAATAGTTAAAGTTATATTTTTTGATTTCACTATAGGCTAAGCTTCTAAAATTAAAAGCATTTGTAGCAAAAAGTTTCATTTCATAATATGATATTTCAAAAAACTCTTTAAGTGAAAAGTTATCAAAACCTT
>CBFIGT010000156.1:0-4450 GCA_965662175.1 Arcobacter sp.
GCTTTTAGTGGTGATGGTGAGTCTTTAGATGAAGAGATTTGTTTAGATGAATTAATACATGATAGTGTAGAGTTTTTTCAAGATATAGCAATTACAAAAAATATAAAAATCAAGTCAAAAATTGATAGTTGCACTATATTTATGGATAGAACAAAAACTCAAAAAATAGTAAATAACTTAATCTCAAATGCAATAAAATACTCAAATAAAGACTCAAAAATCATAATAACTCTTAAAAATACTATTTTGTATGTAGAAGATTTTGGTATAGGAATTCCTTCCCATGAGCAAGAAGAGATATTTAAAAGATATAAAAGAGGACAAAATTTTGAGGGTGGTTTTGGTATAGGACTTGATATAGTTAATCAAGTATGCAAAGAGTATAACCTTAAGTTAGGCCTAAAATCTATTTTAAAAGAGGGTTCAACTTTCTCAATAGATTTTAGTAGTGTAGCTAGATAATATTTATCTTTAGTTCCAAAGTTGAGTTCTCGTTTTCTGATAACTCTGATTTTATATAGTTTTTATCATTTGCTAGAGCACCTTGAAGAGTTTGAAAGATATGCCAGTGCCTTTCATTGAAAGGTGCTGTTATATTTTTTATTTTGTGTTCTCTTATAACATCTGCAATAATCTCAATAATATGCATATAATAAATTTTATTTATAGCTCTTTGAATTCTGTACTCTTTCATAATCTTTAGATTATTTTTAAATGCATATATTTCTAAGTCATTTAGTGTTTTATGTATTTCTTGAATATTCTCTATCTCTTCATCTAAATGAAGATTATAAGAGTTGATTTCATTCTCTATAGTCTCTAATAATTGCGGTTTATAATTTATAATAATAGTCTCAATTTCACTATCTGATAAAGTTGAGTTCTCTATATCATGTTTATAAATATGTCCTTTTTCATAATTATGATTTAAAGCATTTAAAATATCAATAGCAAATCTAATATATACATATTTATCATCTTTACCATCTTTAAAATTTATGCCATGCTCTGAGATAACCGGTTTTGGACCAACATATTTAAGTTTCATATTCACTCCTACATCTTAATAAAAGCAATTTTACAATAATTTTACTTTCTTTAAATAATTATTTTACTAAAATATTAAACTAAAAGAGGAAAAGTGATGAACAATATTATAAAAGATTTTAAAACAAAAACTTTAGATGATACAAAATTTGTACATCCTGTAAAAATAACCTATAATCAAAATGGAGTTAATAAAGCTTGGGAAGCTGTTAGAAGCTTTGATTCTGTTGCTATTTTGCTTTATAATATTGATAAAAATGCCTTTTTGCTGGTTAAACAGTTTCGTCCACCTGTATATTTAAATGATAAATCAAAACTTTGCACCTATGAATTGTGTGCAGGAATTGTAGATAAAGATAAACCACTCAAAGTAATCGCACAAGAAGAGATAGATGAAGAGTGTGGTTATAAAGTACCTTTAGAAGATATAGAAAAAATCACCTCATTTTATACAAATGTAGGAGTAAGTGGAGGAAGACAAAGCCTTTATTATGCACAAATAAATAATAGTATGAAAAGCCACAATGGTGGTGGAATACATGATGAAGAGATAGAAACAATGTATCTAAAAGTAGAAGAGTTCAAAGATTTTATATATGATGAAACAAAAGCCAAAACACCAGGATTGATGTTTTCATTTATGTGGTTTATGGAGAATAAGTATAGTGTATAAAGTGATGATTAATATATCATGGAATAATAAATAAAAATGATGATTATATTTAACAAAAATATAATTATATTTTAAATATAATAACAAAATTTAAGAAAAGCCATAAAATTGCTTAAAGATAATTCATTCAGGATAATAAATGCATAACATCGCCATAGCAGGAACAGGATACGTAGGTCTAAGTAATGGTCTACTACTATCACAACATAATAATGTAATAGCCCTAGATATAATCCCTGAAAAAGTAGAACAAATAAATAAAGGTATATCTCCAATAGAAGATAAAGAGATACAAGAATACCTAACAAATATACATAATAACCCAAACTCAATCCAAGGTTCTTTCAAAGCAACCCTTGATAAAAATGAAGCATATAAAAACGCAGATTTCGTAATAATCTCAACTCCAACTGATTATGACCCTGAAACTAACTACTTTAATACTAAATCAATAGAGTTTGTAATCAAAGATGTACTAGATATAAACCCAAATACAACTATGATAATAAAATCAACTGTGCCAGTTGGTTATACAAAATCAATTAATGAACAATTTAATACATCAAATATACTTTTTTCTCCAGAATTCCTAAGAGAAGGAAAAGCACTACTAGATAACCTATACCCATCTAGAATAATAGTAGGTGAAATATCAGAACGTGCAAAAACTTTCGCAAACCTTCTAGCTCAAGGAGCTAAAAAAGAGAATATAGATATTCTTTTTACAAACTCAACAGAAGCAGAAGCTGTAAAACTTTTCTCAAATACATACCTTGCTATGAGAGTAGCATACTTCAATGAACTAGACTCTTATGCTCAAGCTCATGGATTAAATACTAAACAAATAATAGAAGGTGTAGGATTAGACCCAAGAATTGGATCTCACTATAATAATCCAAGCTTCGGATACGGTGGATACTGCCTACCAAAAGATACAAAACAACTACTAGCAAACTATAAAGAAGTACCATCTAATATAATAGAAGCAATTGTAAATGCAAACTCTACTAGAAAAGACTTTGTTGCAAACTCTATTATCCAAAAATTAAACCTATCACTGTTTGATCATACTAAATCAAATAAAACTGTAGGTATCTATAGACTTGTGATGAAATCAGGCTCTGATAACTTTAGAAGTTCAGCAATCCAAGGGATAATGAAAAGAATCAAAGCTAAAGGTATAGAAATAGTAATCTATGAACCAGTACTAGAAGAAGAACAATTCTTTAACTCAAAAGTAATAAAAGACCTAGATGAATTTAAATCATACTCAGATGTAATAGTAGCAAATAGAATGGAAAGTATCCTTTCTGATGTAAAAGATAAAGTATATACAAGAGATATTTTTAATAGTGATGATTAGGATTATTTGATTTATGGCAAAAGTAACAGTTTTAGATAATGATATAACTATTTTAAAAATAGAAGAACAAGATTATATTTCTTTAACAGATATGTTAAAAGCCAAGGATGGTGATTTTTTTATTTCTGATTGGCTTAGAAATAGAAATACTATTGAATATTTAGGTATTTGGGAAAAGATTCACAATCCAAATTTTAATTATGGCGAATTCGCCATAATTACATCTCAAGCAGGATTAAATAGTTATAAATTAAGTGTAAAAGAGTGGTCAAGTAAAACAAATGCTATTGGCTTAGTAGCTAAAGCTGGACGATATGGTGGTACTTATGCTCATAAAGATATAGCCTTTGAATTTGGTATGTGGATTAGTGCAGAATTTAAAATATACCTTATCAAAGAATTCCAAAGACTTAAAGAAGAAGAACAAAAGAATTTAGGATGGGATGTTAGAAGAAATTTGACTAAGATTAACTATAGAATCCACACTGATGCTATAAAAGAAAATTTATTACCCAAAGAGTTAACTTCTAGTCAAATAAATTTTGTTTATGCAAGTGAAGCTGATATTTTAAATGTAGCTTTATTTGGAATGACAGCAAAACAATGGAGAGAATCAAACACTAATAAAGAAGGTAATATAAGAGATTATGCAAATGTAAATCAATTGGTTTGTTTAGCTAATATGGAGTCTTTAAATGCACATTTTATTGAGGAGGGTCTAGCTCAAATAGATAGACTAAAAAAGCTTAACCAAATAGCAATCAATCAAATGAAAATATTAAATTTAGATACAACAAAAAAACTGGAGAGTAAATGAAAATACTAGTAACAGGAACAGCAGGTTTCATAGGAAGCCACTTAGCAATAAAACTTCTAGAACGTGGTGATGAAATAATTGGATTAGATAATATCAATGACTACTATGACCAAAATGTAAAATATGGAAGATTAGAAAGATCAGGTATCATAAACTCACTAGAAGAGGGTAAAGATATCTCTTATGGTAAACTAATAACTAGTAACAAAAATACCAATTACAAATTCATAAAACTAAACCTTGAAGATAAAGAAGCAATGATGCAACTTTTTGAGCAAGAGAAGTTTGATGCAGTTTGTAACCTCGCAGCTCAAGCAGGAGTTAGATACTCTTTAACAAACCCAGATGCTTATATGCAAAGTAATATTATAGGATTTATGAATATCTTAGAAGCTTGTAGACATAATAATGTTAAAAACCTTTCTTATGCATCAAGCTCTTCTGTTTATGGACTAAATGAAGAGTTACCCTTTTCAACTAACCATAATGTAGACCATCCAATAAGCCTTTATGCAGCAAGTAAAAAATCAAATGAACTTATGGCTCATAC
>CBFIGT010000157.1:0-4431 GCA_965662175.1 Arcobacter sp.
TTAATGGAGTATTTTGGATTAAGTGCAAATCTTATGAGTTTAAGTGGATTAGCCATTGCAGTTGGTATGATTGTCGATGGTACTATTGTAATAGTAGAAAATACTTTTAGAAAACTCCATGATGAAAAAGATAAATCAAAACTACAAATTGTCGCTGAATCTACAAAAGAAGTAGCCTCTCCTGTAACTTTTGCCATTTTAGTTATAGCAGCAGTTTTTATACCACTATTAAGTTTAGGTGGTTTAGCGGGTAAACTATATAGTCCTATGGCTATCAATATTGTTTTTGTTATGTTAGGCTCACTAGCTGTTGCTTTGATATTAGTTCCAGTATTGGCATACTTATTATTAAAACCAGCAAAAAGCTCTGATAACTCTATCATGAAAAAAATAAAACATTTTTATAGTCCTATATTAGTTCTTGCTTTAAATAACGCAAAAAAATTGCTTGTGGGGATAAGTATTGTATTTTTCATATGTTTAGCTTTATTGAGTTCTCAAGGGCGAGAATTTATGCCAAGCCTTAATGAAGAATCAATCATGTATAGAGTAGTTTCTATACCTGGGACAAGCTTAAGTCAATCAATACAAACAGCCCAAGAAGTAGAAAAGTTTATCTTAAAAGAGTATCCAAAAGATATTCTTTCAGTTCTTTCAATGATCGGAAGAAGTGAAAAAGGAGAAACAGCACAACCAAACTATATGGAAGTACTTTTAACACTTAGTAAAGATATTGAAAATCTTGAACAATTGACAAATGAACTAAATGAAAAACTTGAAAAAGAGTTTGAATATGTACAGTTTGTACCTACCCAACCTATAGCAATGAGAGTTGAAGAGTTACTAGCAGGAGTAAAAGCCGAACTAGCGATTAAAGTGTTTGGAAACGATCAAAAAGTACTAAATGATATAACTACAAAAATCCAACAAAATATCTCAGATATTGATGGGGCAAAACAACTTAGCTTAGAATCTCAACTGGGGCAATCTCAGATTAAAATTGAACCAGATTATTTAGCACTAGCTCGTTATGGAATCAATGTGGATGAAGTGATGAGTGTGATTAGAAATGGTATTGGAGAGGAAGAGGTTTCTGAAAAAATAGAAGGTGTGAAACGTTTTGGTATAGTTGCAAAAATCAAAGATGCAAAAAAAGATATTGAAAGTATCAAAAAACTAACTCTTAGATCCTCTTCAGGAGATATAGTAACCCTAGATCAAATAAGTAATATATCAGTTGTACAAGGTGTTTCTTTTATAAAAAGAGAAAACCTAAGTCGATATATGGTGCTTTCAATAGAAGTTGATGGAAGAGATATAGCATCTTTTGTAAAAGAAGCAGATGAAATAATAAAAGAAAAAGTTGATATTCCATCTGGTTACTATATCACATGGGCAGGGGATTTTAAAAATATGCAAGAAGCAACTCAAAGACTTATGGTGCTTGTACCCCTATCAATTTTTATTGTAATACTACTACTATATACAGCATTTAACTCAATAAAAAAAGCTTTATTGATTTTATTAAATGTTCCGTTTGGTTTAATTGGTGCAATTTTAGCGCTTATTGCAAGTGGTGTGTATTTATCAGTATCTGCTATAGTAGGCTTTATAGCTATTTTTGCTATTGCCATATTAAATGGTATTGTATTGGTAAGTTTTATCGATGAATTAAGGGAAAAGTTTCCTCATGTTCCTTTAAAAACACTTTTAAAAGATGCCACACTTTTAAGACTTAGACCTGTTTTAATGACCGCATTTACTACACTATTTGGAATATTACCATTATTATTTGCAACAGGAGTGGGTAGTGAGATCCAATATCCTTTATCAGTTGTAGTTATAGGAGGTATTATAAGCTCTACATTATTGACACTTTTAATTCTTCCATCAACATATTATTTATTTTATAAAAATGACCATAGTATAGAAAAAGAAATTTAGGATGAATTTTAAATACTAAGAATAATAAAAAATTAGTATCAGTAAATTTAAATATTAAAAAACTAAGTTGTATATTAAAATAAGTACAACTTAGCTTAACATTAAAAGGAAAAAAAATGAAAACTTTATTAAAATCAACAATATTCTCAGGAATTTTACTAATAGCAAGTGTATCTTTAAATGCAAGTGAAATTTATTTATCAAAGCAAAAAATTAAAGATTATAGTGTTTCTGTTAAACTATATGATAAATTGAAATTAGGACATAATGAGTTTAATGCAAAAATACTTTATAAATCAATTCCTATAAATAATGCAAATGTCTCATTTGAATTATTTAAACCAAATGGTGAATTAGTTAAATATACTAGTAAAACTTTAAATAATAATAAAAATTATACATTTAATGTAGAACTAAAAGAAAAAGGTGAATATACATATCTTATTGTATTTAATAAAATGGATGGTGGAGTAACTCGTTATTCTAGAGGTTCTTTTGAATTATAATTAATTCTTTAAATCTAAGGCTCATTAATGTGAGCCTTAGATTCTCTTATTTAAAATGAATATGAAATAGATGCAAAGACATTATCTTGGTCATTAGTTGAACCACTATCAGCATTATACTCAGAATATACAAGAGCTAAGTCAATAGCTTTTCCATTTATATCAAAAGATTTACTTAGTCCAACTGTATAATTACTTCCACTATCTTCATAATCACCGTAAGATAAATCTAAACTTACAACTTTAAAGTCATATGATGCTGTACCTTCAATATAACTTGGTTTTTTACCGTTTGCCCACTCTTCATATACTGTTTTTGAATAAGAAGCACCAATAGATAAATCATTTAACGAATATCCTAAAGCAAGTGTAATTTCAGAAAAATCACTATCGTCTTTAGAATCTGGATACATAAATGTAACGTAAGATAAATCATAAGAAAAATCATCAATAGAATTACTATAACCCGCGTATAAATCTAATTCATAATTTGCTTTTGAACCAAAATCAACATTTGAAGCCCATGTACCAGCATAAAAACCTTCATAACTTAAATCTAAACCACCATTTACAGAACCTTTATCTAGTGTTTGAGTCATACCTCTCCAAATATAATTTGAAGTAGCTCCTATATTTCCACTTACTTCAACATCACTTGCTTGTAATGAAGTAACTGTTCCTAATGTACTGATTGCAATTAATGCAGCTAAACTTATTTTTCTCATATTGCAATTAATGCAGCTAAACTTATTTTTCTCATATTAATATCTCCTAAACTTAAATTGTAGAAAAATTATATCATATAAGTAAATTTATGAATAATTTATTATGTATAAAAAATATACAGATAAATAAAGTTAATTAAATACTTTATTAATCCATTATTTTTAACTGTCTTACATAAAGATATTTAATATAGCACATATAAAGAGGCTACTAATAATAACTTTACTAAATTTTGTACATATTAATTAAAAGTCAAAAAACATAAAAAGCTAAGCTATATTTTAAGCTATCTATTACAAATAGTTTTAAAATCACAAAATTGACAATCTGATTTTTTTTCACACTTATCAAAACTTACAAACTCTGTTTTTAGCTCTTTGAAAATATTATCTAATAACTCTAATTTTTCAAAAAGTGCTATCTCTTCTTGTAGTTTTACATTATGTAAATCATAATAAAAAGTTTTAATATTATGATAATTAAAAAACTCTTTACAAGCTAAAAAATAAAACTCTAACTGAAAATCAGAACTTGACTCATAGTTTTTTATTGAATCTATTGATAAAGATGATGATGTTTTATAATCTATTACATAATAGCTATCTTCGATTTTGTCTATTCTATCAATAGTACCTTTTATTCTAATTCCTTTATATAAAAAATTAAAACTTTTTTCACAAGCTATGACTTTGATATTTTTTTCAAATCTACTTTTTTCATACTCCATAAACTCTTGAAGTTTTCTTTTAAATATCTCAATATCTAATATCAAAAATGGATTATTTATAATATTTTTCTCAAATATCTTCAATAGCTTTTCATAATCAATTAAAGAGAGTTCAACATTAGTATAAAGCTCTTCAAGGCTGTTATGAACTAAGTTACCTAATTCATAAGCTTTTGCTTTTAAGCTATTACTATGCTCTTTTATACCTATAATATGTTTTAAATAATACTTTCTTTTACACTGCAAATAATCTTTTAGTGAGCTAGCTGACCACTCTTTTTGTGATAAATCTATCTCTTCTATGATTTTTTCATCAAAATGATTTATCTTTTTATTTGAAAAAAGTATATGTTTATACTCTTTATCCCTTGGTTCTAAACTTATTTTACTCTTTTCAAAAAGCTCATTTGCAAATCTACTTATTTGATTGTTTTCATTTTCTACAAAACTAATATAAACATATTTTGCACCATTTATAAGTTTATAGTAATAATATTTTTGCAAGTTTTCCCTATCACTTGAGATGGG
>CBFIGT010000158.1:0-4399 GCA_965662175.1 Arcobacter sp.
TCTATTTCATTGGATTTTGTAGTTTGGTTTTTCTTAACAAGTTGCGGTTCAAATGAACCTGTTCTATCTCTTGGAGTATTTAACTCAAATGTACCACTTGTTGATTTTATTGTTTTAGATGTTTTTCCATTCTTTCTATTTTTATTTCCTGCAAACACATCTTGAGTTATATGAGAATCTAATTCTGCTTCTAAAGCAGCTTCTACTAGTTGTTTTACTAAGGGAGCAAGTACTCCATCTTTTCCATTAATATTTTTACCTGCAAGTAAATCTTGTACTGCATCATTAAAATTAAATTGTTCTTTTTCTATTTCTTTCATCTGTATCAATCCTTAATATTATTTTATCAGATTGACACAGAATTTTTAACACTCCCATGCAAAGCCTGATTAACAAATTAATCAGGCTATTTTAAAAGTTCTAATTTTTCAATTAGTAAAATATTTTCATTATTTTTTGATATATTTATAAGTTCATCAGTAAAACCACTTTTACTAAAGAGTAAATATTTACTTATAGGCAAAGAGCTATTTATATATTTAGTTTTATTTTTAAGTGCTTCTAGTATATCTATACCTACTTTTTTGTTACTATATTTGCACTCTCCAAGCATCAATGAACTTTCACATCCCTATTAAATCAATCTCTTCTGATTTGTCCCACCATCTTCCACACTTTAAAACATCAAAATTATTATATACATAATCAATAGCCAAATCTTCATAACACTTTGATACAAAACTATTAAAACTATCTTTTAATTTATTTAAAACATAATCTACCTTACCAATTTCCAATTGACTTTTATATGGTAAAACATAAATAAACCAAAATCTAAAAAAATTATCTTTAATAAAATAAAGACCTTTTTTACTCTTTAATGGATTTTCTTCAGTAATAGGAACATCTTTATAAATAATATCAAGCTCTATAAGTTTTGAGATAAATGATGTTATATTTTGAACATTTTTATTTTTTAGAAGTTCATCCACTATATACTGAAATTGTGAAGGTATTGAGCTATCAAGTTTACTTAGATATTGAAACTCATCAATAATAATAATTAGTTTTTTATCAAAATCTTTTTTTGATAGATACTCAAAAAGTTGTTTTATATTTGAAAGTTGTAAAGCTAAACTTACTACTTAAGTATTCATCATTTAGAAGGGATAACTCTTTTTCTCTATTTATAAACATTTTATTTCACTTTATCGTTTTTGTATTATAATAATATCAAAACGAATTTATGATTTTCCTTATGAAAACAAACAACTATTTATTTAATATAAATTCTATAAGAGTTAATCTTATCCTCTAATCTTTGTGATAAAAATGGATTTGCATTTTTTAAGCAGCTTAATATAAATTTTGAGTCTTGATAATAGCTATAAATCTTTTGATTATCCCAAGATGCAGGTGGTTTTTGTAAATTTGTAATTCTATCTGCTAATTTTACAGATTGTACGGCATAATTTTGTGTTAAAAGTCTATTTATACTATCAGCCATCTGATCTTTTTTTGACTCTAATTTAAAATCTTTTGTCAAAGCATCAACACCTGAGGCTATCTCTTCACCAAACTCTTCTATTAAATCACTTATTGTAAGATCAGTATCTTCTAAAACATCATGTAATAAAGCAACTGAGATTGCAAAATCTGTATCTTCATCTTTAACTTCACCCTCTTGGCAAGCATGAATTATCTCCATAGCAACAGCACTTAAATGGCTAAGATAAGGTAAGCCATGTGGTGTTTTTTGTTCACCATGAGCTTTTGCAGCATAATTTAAAGCTTTTAAATATTTTTCTTGAGAAAACATTATTGTTCCTTTTTTATATTATTAATAATATTATCAGATTTTGAAAATGTAATTAAATCCTCAGATGTAACTACACTATTTGGAAGTTTAGATAAAGACTCTTTCAAAATATATGAGGTACTTAAAGCATCACTAAAGGCTCTATGTTGATTATCAATATTGATTGAGAGTAAATCTTTTAAAAAATCCAAACCATATCTTTGAGCTTCTATAGTTCTTTTTGCTAAATCAATAGTACAAAGTTTTCTATTTTGAAGCTCTCCTAAGTCATACTTTTTAAAAGATTCTGAAATAAACTTATAATCAAATTTTATATCATGTGCTACAAAAACATCATCTTCTAAAAATATTTTAAACTCCTCTAAAACTGTTCTCAAAATTGGTGCATCTTTTAGCATATATGGAGTTATATTTGTAACCTCTTGTATATATGGAGGTACATTTCTTGCATAAACCAAAGACTCATAACTATCTATTATCTCACCATTTTTAAGATTAACAGCACCTATTTCAATAATCTGCCCTTTGTTTACATTGCTACCATTTGTTTCAATATCAACTATACAAAATATTTGATCACTTATATTTGTAATCATAGTTTTTAAAATAACTTGATTATTAACAATCTCAATTGGCAAACCATTTGATATAAGTAGTTCTAACTCTAAACTTGGGTCTTGAAAAAAAGTATTTGATAAGCTTTGAATAAAAAAAAGTAAATCATCTAAACTCATACTCTCTTTTTTTAGTCTTTGAACTATTTTTTCTGAGTTTGTTAAAACTTTGTGCTGGGCTCTTTTTTTAGATCTCATTGGCTTCTTTTACAAAATCAAACATTTTTTGCTTATCTTTTTTACCCTTTGATGCTTCAACTCCACTACTAACATCAACACCATAAAAAGAGAAACCTTTTAACTCTTTTAGATTTTGAGCTTTTAAACCACCTGCAATAATCATCTTTGAGCAATCAATATCTTTAAACCAATCAAGCTCTATTCTTTTGCCCTCTCCACCAAAACCTGGAACAAAAGCATCAACTAAAACAAAATTATCATCTAAATCCTCTAAATCCTCTTTTGAAGTAATTCTTGCAACTTTTATATATTTAATCTCTAAATTATCAAACTCAGTTGTATCTTCATCATCAATTATTTGAGCTAATTGCATATGTGAAACTCTACAAATATCATTTATATGTTTTGAAGACTCATTTACAAAAAGCCCAACAGTTTGCACAAAAGGAGGAAGTTTTTCAACTATTTTTTTAGCATCAACAGGTCTTATATATCTAGGACTTGGCTCATAAAAAACGAAGCCTAAAGCATCAGCTCCAGCTTCAATAGCATCCATAGCGTCACTTAAGTTTGTTATTCCACAAATCTTTACACGCATGATTTATACCTGAAGAGATTTTATAGCTTTTGAGTAATCATCATTTCCAAAAACATAAGAACCAGCCACAACAACATCAACACCTGCATCTTTTAGTTCATGAATATTTTTATCATTTACCCCACCATCAACTTCAATCAAACAGTTTGGATTTCTTTTATTTATAAGCTCTTTAAGCTTTTTAGCTTTTTCAACAACACTTGAAATAAACTTTTGACCACCAAAACCAGGGTTTACAGACATAAGTAAAACCATATCTAAATCTTCTAATAAATACTCAATACTCTCAGGAGTTGTATGAGGATTTAAAACAATCGCAGGTTTTATACCATATGATCTAATTTTTTGAATAAGTCTATGGGGATGTTTTTCACTCTCAATATGAAATGAAATATAAAGAGGTTTTAAAGGTGCAAAAAGTTCCACAAAAAAAGTGTTATTTTCAACCATTAAATGTACATCTAGAGGTTTTGTTGCAACTTTAGCAACAGGATTTACAACAACAGGACCTAAAGTCATATTTGGCACAAAATGACCATCCATAACATCAACATGGATTAAATCACATCCACCATCGCAAATAGCTTTTATCTCTTCGTTTAATTTTCCAAAATCTGCTGAAAGTATTGAGGGAGCAACTAACATAAAAAATACCTTTTTTCTTTAATTGTGCGGATTATATCATTTTATAGTTTTATTTTACTTTTTATGATAATATTTCTAAAAATTTATTTAAGGACTTAATTTTATGAAATCTATCGTACTATCGACTTTATTACTTACAACATCACTTTTAGCAAATGAAAATATAGAGAACCTTTATGAAGAAGCTTTAAGATATGAAGAACAAAAAGATTATAAAAATGCAATGTTAATTTATAAACAAATTGCACTACAAGAAAAAGAGTTAAATGACATATTTGTAGATGAAGATAAAGAGAAAGAGATTAAAGTAGTATCAAATATAATTGATACAATTGATGATAAGGAGACTGAACAAACAATAATTCAAATGTTATCATCATCTTTTAATTTATATCCATATTATGAAAACTATTTATTACCATTTTCTTATGTATCAAATGCCAAAGATGGAAGAAAAAAAACTGAAACAAAATTTCAATTAAGTGTAAAAAAACCAATTGCACATAATTTATTAGGATTAAATGAAAGCCTATATTTTGGATA
>CBFIGT010000159.1:0-4362 GCA_965662175.1 Arcobacter sp.
TTAAGCAGTATTAACCAATTTTATTATTTTTTTAAGTTTTATGCTATTTTTTTGGACTGGGTAGATTTTCCCATATCTTAGGCATTTTATTGTGAAAAAACCTTTAAAAAGCTTATTTATAAGACCACCTTTTTATGCACTTATATATTATTTTTTATGCTATTTTCATAGTTAATTTATTAAAACAGTAAACTTATTATAGCTATGATACTTCTTGTAATTTAAGGTTATAGTGCTATCCGAGAACCAGTAATTATTTGAAAATAAATCTACAGCAAAAATTAACTTTTATATTCCCTGAGAATAAAAGCTACTAAAAATATTCTCTTCTGTTTTGTCTTGGTGATTACCCTGATTTAAGCTGTCCTCAATTAGTTCTTTATATAAATCAACTTCTAATTTAGGCTCACACCCTATCCTATAAGTATTTAAAATAGTATTTAACTGATTTAATACCTCATCGCACCTATTATAAATATCAGCTCCACCAAATGCTCTTAGTTCTATATGGTTTCCATCTAAAAAAACAATATCATAATGTTTGCTTTGATTTAGTATATCTTCATTAAATTTTTTTATATCTGATTTTTTAAAGATATCACTTAGTGAAGCAACATACTCATTTCTATTGTGGTATTCAGCCAATAAACCCTCATGTGAATTTAAAAAAGTCATAAACTTAGCCATATCAATATCTTTTAACTTAGGACTTGATATATGAAAATGTAGTCCACTTCCATTATTACTGTAACCTATATCGCTAATCGCTTGTGATACTGTTTTAAAATAAAATGGTACTTCCTTTAAATCTAACATGGGTGAAACAAACTCAAAACCCTCTCCTAATCCACTATCATCTAAAGTCATATCTTTTTCTAAATATGCGTGTGTCAAATCTTTTTCACATTCATAGCTATCATTTATAACTTCTATTGTTTGGTTAAAAAACTAAGATTATTAATAAAATGCTCTACTTTCTCATCTAAATCATCTATTTTTTCATTTACTGTTAAGTCTTGTCTAAGTGGTATAAAAAACTCAAACTCAATTCCAACTTTTATATCACTCTTTAGTATGGGAACTGAAAAGGGATTTTTAATTTCATCTTTAAACATTTTTAAAAATTTATTATTTATCTCATTTGTAATTATTACTCTATCATCAAGTTTTTTTATCTTCATAATAAGCTACCTATTTACAAACTTAACAAATTGTGACTCAAAATCATCTATTTCAATTGATGAGGTTTTTTCAAATAGAGGAAATATTACCTTATCATTTTTAATCTCATATCCTAAATCCCTGCACCTATTAAAAAAATTCTCTTTTTTGATTTTAAATGAACTGTCTCTATTTTTTAACTCTTTTTCTATAAAGTGCAAAAACATAGCTTTAAAATAAGTTGGTACATGATTGGTTCTTTTTATATCTTCAATAGTTTTTTTAGAAATAAAACTCTCTCTATAAAATTTATTTAAAGATATTTCATTTTTTTTTGCTATTTGTTTAATTTTAAAGTAGTCCATTATCAGCTCCCTGCTTTTAAATAGTTTACTAAGTGTATCCCTTTTTATTCATATTCTAAAGTCCATTCGCTTAATGAACTTGGCAAAATGTCAACCTCTCCACTTTCTAATATTGCATTATTTGTAATATATATATCAGCTTCAATTTCTATATCTTCTTTTAATAATACTCTTGTCTCTCTTTTGTATAGTTCTGCATCAACCCTCTCAAAAACATCAAGACTATTTTTAATATAACTTTCACTAACTAAATAAAGTTCACCTTTAACTCTTTTTGATTCATTAATTTTATTCTTATCTTCAAACAAATAAGGATATGTGTAATCAAAATTTGGATACATTAAAAATCTATCTTTTGTAACTGCATTTGTAATAAAACGAGTATTTTCCAAAAGGTTTTCATTTGAAAATCCTTTTTTTAAACTTCCATATATAAACAAATATCTCTTCATCTTTTATGACTCCTGATTTTTTCACTAATGTTCTCTGATTTTTTATTAATATTTTTATATTCATTGTTAAGTAATCTAATTGTGTAACTGTTGATAGCTATTTCCCTATATTCTGTACTGATTTTATCTAATAGACAAATGACATATGTCTCAATAAATACGGGTTTGCTTGTTAAACTTTCAAAAGTATCAAAACAATCTAACAATATAGCTTCGCCTAGTCCATAGCTGTACTCAAAGGCTTCATTTATAAAATTTGAGTCTGTTATCGCTATTTTTTCTATCTTCTCTAGCGTTGTTTTATTTATCCATTTCATTGGCTCTAATCCTTAAACAAAATATCTTACCTTAGCAAACACCATTTGAAAATTAAATAGTGTTTACTTTTTGACATTTTTTGTTTTATTTTTATTATATAAACATAGTGCTTATTTGTGAAAATAAAGTCTTTTTTGTTTTTGCATATGTATTTAAATTGTTAATTTGAAAATTTGCATCAGCGATGCAATAATTATATTTTAACTTTTTTAATTCATCAATTTCAAACCAATAATTACCACTTTCATATTTCCAAATTTTTAACCCATTCTCTTTTTTTCTTGTTTTAGTTTTCTTAAACCCTAATACTTTAAGTGTCATATTATTCCTTTTTTTAAAAAAAATTAAAGAGTAATTAAGCTCTTTAATCTTCATTTTTATCCATAATGGTAATACAAGGATAACCATTATCATCAGGGTGAAAAACACCTTTAAGCTTAATCTCTTTTATTTCCTCTTTCCCATTTTCGAAAGAATTTTTATCATTTAAGATTAAAGGAAATATACAATAATCTTCTTTTATACCTTTTGTTTTAATGTGATAAAACATCATATAGCAAATATCCCATAATCTCCCCTCTATATCTTCAAAGCTTGGTTTATCCTCAACCATATCAATTACTCTTTTTGTAAAAGAGATAGGAAATTTAAATAAACCTTTTATATCCTCTTGTAGCTCTTTAGAATAGTTGGTTAATTCAACTATCTCTCCATCTTTAATTGCTTCGTTTCTTGTATATGAAGCAACTATGTTTTCTGTATACCCATGAACTGCATTTTCCACATTTTTTCCTTTTATTGACATTTTTTATATATTAACAGTATATCAAAATATAAACATATTGTCAATACTTTTGCATTACACAATAAGAAATCTATTTGATTGTTTTATTTAAGCCTTGGAATAATCCATGCCCTTGGAATAGAATGTTAAAAATCTGATGTTATATTTTTATTGAAACTTTGAGTCAAAAGGAATTGACTAACAACTTCATTTTCATTGTATTGAAGCTTACAATCATCATTAGAGTTAAATTTTAAAATCTCTAGGGCTTTTTTAGCTTCTTTTTCATCATTAAAAATAACACTTACTCTATTATCTAAGCCATGCAAAGGTGCTATTTCAATATCTTTTTTTAATATTTTTTTGTATTCTCTTTTTAATCTTCTTGTAACCTTTTCAGGGTGCATATCCTCTTTTGTTATAAAATCAGGTTCTTTCCACCTTTTAAAATCAGCCAAAGAACATTCAATATTAATTTCATATCCCAAGTTGTATCTAGCAATTATTAAAGCTTCCACCTCATTTTTAGAATTTACTTTAAAAAAATTACCAGTTCTCAAAAGGCAACCTTTTAAATTCTTTAACACATCAATTTTATATGCTTTCATCTTTTACCTTTTATATAATTTATGAGACAAAATAATAAATAGAAAGTATTCCTAATGGCATCAAAAAGAAATAAACAAAAAGTTTAAAATTACTAGAAGCAACGTACTCTTTGTTTTCATTGAAGGCAACTTTTTCAGATTCTTCTTTTAAAATCTTTTTCATTTTTTCCATATTATCCATCTTTAAGCTCCATAGATTTTAAGCTTTTATATTTTGTCAATATGTTTTTTAATTTTCCATTTAAAACTAATTACTTTTTGCTAATTCAATCAATTTCAATAGAAGCACTTAAACTCACTACTACTAAAAATTCAGTTAACGATAAGTTTATTCTAGTTGATTTTTCAACTAATTTATTTTTTATATCTTCATCTATCTTCATTTGTATTAGTTCTGTTCTTGTGTCATTATCTCTTACATTACTATTTAATTTAGTTGTTTTGTTTATCTTTTTATTCATAGCTAATACAGTTATAAACTCTGCAATAGAACAAAAATAAAATTTCTCTGCTTTTTTTAGAATTTTCTGCTTTTCATTTGCTGATACTCTAATTTGTATAGAACTCTTTTTCATTTCATGCCCTTTTACCATCTTCATTTATAATACCAAAAATACTAGATAGAGTTTCTAAAACCTCATCTAAACTACTGCATTGAAGATTATCGCAACAAT
>CBFIGT010000160.1:0-4288 GCA_965662175.1 Arcobacter sp.
TAGTACTTCAATCTTAACAGAATATATTATTTAGTTGAAAACTAGATTATGTATTCATATGAAAATTATACGAGGATTTAAAATGGAAATGCCAGTTATACCACAACCTACATTTTATGTATTTAAATGTGAGCAAAGTGCACCTCCAGGTATGCCTAAACCTAGTTGTGTAACTGATGAGTCAAGAGATTTGTTTAATCATTTCGCTCAAAAGCTCATGCAAAATAATATTATGGGGCCAGTTCAGCCTATTCGAACATCATGTTTAGGAAGATGTCAAATGGGTCCTGTTATGATGGTAGAACCGGGGCATTACATGTATTGTAAATTATCTAAGGAAAAAATAGATAAAATAGTGCAAGAACATATTATAGGTGGTAATCCTGTTGTTGAGTATTTAATACCAGAACAGTTTTGGGGAGAACCTTTAGATTTATCAAATAGATAAAAAGGATAATAGAATATGACGTTTGATATGCTTTATAGTAAAATTCATAGAGCAACAGTAACAGATGCAAATTTAAATTATGTTGGATCAATTACAATTGATGAAGAGCTTATGGCTGCAGCTCATTTAAGAGTTGGGCAAAAAGTTGAGATTGTAAATGTTAACAATGGTGAAAGATTTGCCACTTATGTTATCAAAGGAAGAGCTGGTAGCAAAGATATGTGTTTAAATGGTGCTGCTGCTAGAAAAGTTGAAATAGGTGATAAAATTATTGTTATTGCTTATGCATCTTACAACGAAAATGAATTAGAAACATATAAACCAACAGTTGTAATTGTTGATGAAAAAAATAACATTGAATCAATTACTAATGAACTAGTAGGAAGTGACCATGTTTGATGGAATTGATTTAAGTAAAATTAACTTGAATGAGATGATGGGGCAGTTTCAAGATATGGCGAATAAAGCCAAAGAGGATAATGCTGCTAAACTATTTACATCTAAAGCAGGTGGAGGAATGGTTTCTATTTCTATTAATGGAAACTCAGAAGTTGTTGATTTGCAAATTGATGACTCTTTGCTTGAAGATAAAGACTCTTTACAAATATTATTAATATCTGCAATGAATGATGTAATTAAACAATCTGATGAAAATAAAAAAATGATGGCAATGAACATGATGGGTGGTATGGGTTCATTTGGCCAAAATAAATAATGAACAATTTATTAGAAACATTTGAAGAGTATTTAAAGTCTAATCTTCCCGTATCAAAAACTTTTCATCCCTATTTTGAATGTGCATTAGGTGAGATGCTTAATGCAGGTGGTAAAAGATTTAGACCTATGCTTTTACTCTCAGTTGTTAACTCAAAAAACTCTTTACTTACAAAAAGTGCTTTACCTGTAGCTTTAGGCTTAGAGATGCTTCACACTTACTCTTTAGTTCATGATGATTTACCTGCCATGGATAATGCTGATTTAAGACGTGGATTTCAAACCTTACATAAAAAATATGATGAAGTAACAGCAATATTAGTTGGTGATGCTTTAAATACAGAAGCTTTTAATCAAATATCAAATGCACCCTTATCAAGTGATGTAAAAATTGATTGTATCAAAGTCTTATCAAGTGATGGTGGAATTAATGGAATGATTATAGGACAAGCAATAGATTGCTTTTTTGAAAATCAAAAACTAGAACTCTCTCAATTAGAGTTTTTACATATTCATAAAACAGCAAAACTTATTGCTGGAAGTTTAAAAATGGGTGCAATTATTGCTAACTATGATTTAAATATACAAGAAAAACTCTATAATTTTGGTATTGATATAGGTTTATTATTTCAAATACAAGATGACATATTAGATGAAACACAAACATCACAAGAGGCTGGAAAAACCACACAAAATGATGGAGCAAAAAACTCTTTTGTAAATTTACTTGGACTTAATGGTGCAATTGATGCTGCAAATGACTTAGCTAGTAAGTGTGAAAATAGTTTAGAAAACTTAGATGAAAATCTAAAAAATGCCTTAGAAAGCCTTTTAAAAGTATATATTAACAGACATAGATAGTTAATTTTAAAACTCTTAGTCACATTAACTCAATTCACTTGACAAAAATCTAAAAATTTATTACAATTTTAGCACTCAAAAAAATAGAGTGCTAAAACTTATAAATATTATTAGAAAACTTAATAGGAGAGTATATAATGAATTTTAAACCATTAGGTAAAAGAGTTCTTGTTGAAAGAACAGAAGTAGAAACAAAAACTGCAAGTGGGATTATCTTAGTTGATTCAGCAAAAGAGAAACCAAATACAGCAATTGTAAAAGCAGTTGGTACTGATGTTACTGAATTAAAAGTGGGTGACACAATTGTATTTGAACAATACAGAGGAACTGAGTTTAATTTAAATGGTGAAGATTATTTAGTATTAGATATTGAAAATATTATAGGAGTTATGTAATGGCAAAAGAAGTATTATTTAGTGATGCTGCAAGAAATAGATTATATTCAGGTGTTGAAAAATTAGCTGACGCTGTAAAAGTAACTATGGGACCTAGAGGAAGAAATGTATTATTACAAAAATCTTTTGGTGCACCTACAATCACAAAAGATGGTGTTTCAGTAGCACGTGAGATTGAATTAGCTGATACATTAGAAAATATGGGAGCACAACTTGTAAAAGAGGTTGCTTCAAAAACTGCTGATGAAGCTGGAGATGGTACTACTACAGCTACTGTTTTAGCTCATTCAGTATTTAAAGAGGGATTAAGAAACGTAACAGCAGGTGCTAATCCTATTATTTTAAAAAGAGGTATGGATAAAGCAACTGATGCTATTTTAGCTAACTTAAAAGCTGCTTCAAAAGTAGTTGCTAATAAAACTGAAATTGAGCAAGTTGCTACTATTTCAGCAAACTCTGATAAGGCAATTGGTGCAATGATTGCTGAAGCTATGGAAAAAGTTGGAAAAGATGGTGTAATTACTGTTGAAGAAGCTAAAGGTATTTCTGATGAATTAGAAGTAGTTGAGGGTATGCAGTTTGATAGAGGTTATTTATCACCATATTTTGTAACTAATTCTGAAAAAATGATTGCTGAATTAGAAAATCCATATATTTTATTATGTGAGAAAAAAATCTCTAACTTAAAAGAGATGTTACCTATTTTAGAAGCTGCAAATCAATCACATAGACCACTTTTAATTATTGCTGAAGATGTTGATGGTGAAGCATTAGCTACTTTAGTTGTAAATAGATTAAGAGGTTCATTAAACATAGCTGCTGTTAAAGCTCCAGGTTTTGGTGATAGAAGAAAAGCAATGTTACAAGATATCGCTGTTTTAACTCAAGGTACAGTAATTTCTGAAGAGATGGGAATGAAATTAGAGTCTTGTGGAGTTGAAGTTTTAGGTACTGCTGCAAAAGTTGTAATTGATAAAGATAATACAACTATTGTTGATGGAAGTGGTGCTGCTGAGTCTGTAAAAGGAAGAGTTTCTCAAATTAAAGCAGAAATTGAAAATACAACTTCTGAATATGATAAAGAAAAATTACAAGAAAGACTTGCAAAATTAAGTGGAGGAGTAGCTGTTATTAAAGTTGGAGCTGCAACTGAAACTGAAATGAAAGAGAAAAAAGATAGAGTTGATGATGCCTTAAGTGCAACAAGAGCTGCTGTTGAAGAGGGTATTGTTATTGGTGGTGGAGCTGCTTTAATTAGAGCTGCTGCAAAAGTTAATTTAGAGCTTGATGGTGATGAAGCTATTGGAGCTGCAATTGTTTTAAGAGCAATTAAAGCACCTATGAAACAAATTGCTATTAATGCTGGTTTTGATGCTGGTGTTGTTGTAAATGAAGTTGAAAAATCTACTAATGAAAACTTAGGATTTAACGCAGCAACAGGTGAGTATGTTGATATGTTCGAAGCTGGAATAGTTGACCCTGCAAAAGTTGAAAGAGTAGCTATGCAAAATGCTGTTTCAGTTGCTTCATTATTACTTACAACTGAAGCTACAGTAACAGATATCAAAGAAGATAAAGCAGCACCTGCAATGCCTGATATGGGTGGAATGGGTGGAATGCCTGGAATGATGTAACAATTGTCCAAGATTGTCCAAGTATATCTAACTACCGTACCTCTTTGAGGTGCGGTTTTTTATTTTCTAACCACAGTTGTCTAACTATGACTAAGTTTGTCTACTTTTATCTAATGTTATAGTTAGATTAGAAAATTATCTTTATCTAACCTTTTTGTAAATTATAGTTATGTACAATTGAGTCTTATAAATTCTAAGGTTAAAATATGATTAACATAAACAAAAAGATTCTTTTA
>CBFIGT010000161.1:0-4275 GCA_965662175.1 Arcobacter sp.
ACCCTATGATTAGATTTTGATAGCTTTTTATATTTTCTAATATAGTATCAAGTTTTATAAGCTCACTTTCTAACTCTTTTAGTTTATCCGTATCTACATTTTTATCCTCTAGTATTTTATGATATAACTCGTTTTGATTTTTTATTTGTAAGATTTTATTATCTTCCAAATCTTTTATCTCATCTTTTAGGGCTTTTATTTTTGGCTGATACTCATCATTTAATCTATTTGTTTGTTTAGTAAATATAGTTTTTTTACTTTTTATACTATTTTCTTTCTCTTTATCTAAACTACTTTGTTGCTCTTTTATCTCTTTTATTTTTACATCAAGCTTAGATATGTTGGTTTGGATAAGCTCTTTTTTTATCCTTAGTTCATCTAAAAATATCTTCTCATCACTTATTTTTCTCTCTTTTAGATTTTCACATTTTGTTTTTAGATTTATAAGTTCTATTTGAAGAGTTTTTATATGCTCATTTAAAACTCTTTTCTCTTTGTATACTCTATTTTCTATAGTTTTTAGCTCTTTTTCTATACTCTCTTTATCTTTTAGATGTTCTTTTTGTATCTTGATTTGTTTTGTTTTTAAAACCTCTAGCTCTTTATCCAAAGAGCTTTTTGATACTTTAAAATCAGGCTCTATTTCAAATAATCTTTTTGAATCAGTTTTAAACTCCACATCAATATCACTTTTTAAAACCTCATCTTTTAGATAGTATAAATACCTACTAGCATCACTACTATTTGCATATATTTTTCCTATGAGTGAGTTTTTATTTGGTGAGAGTAAAGCTTCAAGATTAGATATTTTATCATTTAAGTTATCTAGGTCTTTATAGAAATTTTTCTCTTGTGTTTCAAGTTTGTTGTGATATAGCTCATTTTTATTTGATAACTCTTTATCCAAAACTAAAAGTTCACTATTTTTTTTATCAATTTCATTTACGATACTATTTTGTTTATCTTCATACGATAATAGCTTTTTTTCATCTCTAAACTCAAACTTTGATAAATCAAGATTTTTCAATAGAAATTTTTGCTCATCAAGTTCTGATTTGATTTGTTGTTCATCATCTTTTAGATTTACTGTTTTAGTTAAATAAAATTGATTTATCTTTTCAAGCTCTTTACTTTGTAAGTTTCTTATCTTTTCAAGCTCCACACTTAGAGCCGTTTTCATATCAAATATTTTAGTTTCTAATATATTTTTTGAAGAGGTGAAGCTATTTTCTATATTTGTTATTTGTATGTTGTGGTTGTTTTTTATATTTGAATACTCTTTTGTCAAAAACTCAATTTTATCTTTGATAGCTTTTTTTTGAAGCTCTTTTAGACTTAAAGTATCAAACTCTTCAAGTTTTTTATCTATATTTTCTTTTGCATAAAACTCTTTTTTTTCATTTATTGTTTTTAAAAAACTATCTATTGCACCTTTTGATTGGTTTAGTTTATCTTTTCTTTTTGAAAAAAGGTTTTGTTCATGCTCTATTTTATTTGAGATTTCATTTTTTTGTTTTTCTAAAATATCTTTCTCTTTTAAGATATCATCAATTTCATCTTTTGTTATACTTTTTGAGTAATACAAACTACTCATATCATCTTGAAGTAAAACTTTTGTTTGCTCATACTCATCAAGCAAACTTATCACTTTTTTTATCTGTAAAATATTTTTCTCATAAGATTTTATATCTTCATACAAAAGATTAAATTTGCTTAAGTGCCTATGAACTTGTGATAAATCTATATAGGTATCAATACTAAGTGAAGAGACTATCACTTTTTTTATAGCTGATGTTTCCACTTTGGAGTTTATAAAAATATTTGATAAGGTTTTAGTAAAACTATCAGAATCTTTTGCTTCAAAAAGTGAGAACTCTTTGTTTTTGTTACTTTTATTATAAAGTATCTCTTTGTATTTTGCACCATTTTGAACTATATTACTTACATTTCCAAGTTTTTTCAATTTTAGCCAAAGATCAGCTAACTCTATAGGTTTATTGTTTGGCTCGACAAATATCTCTTTTATATCAGGCATGGTATCAAAAAGGGTAAATCTAAACTTTACATTGCCATCTTTATAAGCTGTAACTAAAACATACTTATCATCTTTTTTATATACATATACGATATAAGAGTTTTCATACTCAAAATAATAATCACTAAAAGATATCTTTTTGCTACTACTTATCCCTAAACCATTTGATGAGGCAGTATAAAAATACAATATGGCTCTAAGAAGTGTAGTTTTACCTGCACCATTTGCACCAATAAAAAGTGAATTTCCATCTATATTCACACTAGCAAAATCAAACTTTGCAGACTTTATCAAAGATACCTGTACTAAACCATCCATTTTTTAGACCTTTTTCTCATCTACAAGCTCCCAATGTCCACTTTTAAGACTTCCTACTCTTTTTATTTTATTTTCATCTTTGAGTTTTTTTATCACTTTTTTTACTCCAGATTCACTCATACCTAATTTTATGCAAATATCTTTTATAGTGATAGTATTAGTTTCTTTGATTAAATTCAGTATTTTTTGGTCACTTTTTTGGTCACTTTTTTGGTCACTTTTTTTAGTTTCTTTTATATAATCTTCTAAAGACTTAATAATAATATTCAACATAAATTCAACAAATGGAGTGCTCTCACCCATACTTCCTGCATCTTCTAATGCTTTATAATAGTTTGACTGATTGTTTCTTACAATACTTTCTATTGGAATATATGAGAAAAAATCTTTAAATGATTTTAAAATAACACTTTGCCAAAGTCTTCCAATTCTACCATTTCCATCACTAAAAGGATGGATAAACTCAAACTCATAATGAAAAATACAACTTACAATAAGTAGATGTTCATCTGTATTTTTAAGCCAAGTAAAAAGCTCACCCATAAGCTTTGGTACCATATTAGGTGGTGGTGCCACATGAGTAACACCATCCTTACCACCAACTCCAACATTACTATTTCTATATCTTCCAGCATTGTTTAGTAGATTTTGCATTAAAAGTTTATGTGCTAATAAAAGATCATTCTCATTTTTATAATTAAATTTTTCTAAATTATTATATGCCTCTATGGCACCTTTCACCTCTTCAATCTCTTGCATAGTACCAAGAACAGGTTTTCCATTAATAACACTTGTAACTCTATCTTCATCAAAGGTATTTCCCTCAATTTGTAGAGTTCCAGTTATAGATCTAACTCTATTTTTTTTTCGTAATATTAAAGTATTATAGGTTTTATCAATATATTTTATATCTGAGATAAGCTCAGATATTTCACTTACTTGTTTTACCATCTTACTTGTAATATGATATGGTAGTTTATACATCACTAAAACCTTTTATTCTTTTATCTCTATTTTATTGAAAAACTCTATCAAATAATCACAGCTATCAAGTACTAAATAGTTTTGCAAATACTCATCTTCTAAAGCTATAAAACCTCTTTTTTCCATCTTTGCCAATAAAGATACAATATTATCTTTTAGAGTATCACCACTAAGTGTTTTTAATCTATCTAGTTTTATTTTTAAAGTTACATCATCTTTTACTTTGTTTTCAATATCACTCACACTAAACCGACTTCCCACACCAAACATAGGCTCGTAATGATAAAAAAAGCTAAGATAATCTATCATATCGTATATGGTTTGTAGTTTTTGCTCTTTATTTTCCAAACTTGCAAAATAACAATACCCATTTTTTAGTTTCAACTCAATACCCACATAACTATACAACTCTTTTAAGTCTTCAAAATATTTTTCCACATATCTATAAAGTTTGTTTAACTCTTTATTTGGCATATTTTGCGATAAAAATCTACCCTCTTTTAGATAAGTAAATATCTTTTTGCTTTGCTCTTTATTTAGATTTTCCATCTTACTTATCCCTTATAATAGATTTTTTTGAATTTAATATTTTCAAACTCAATATTTTCATCCAAAATAGTATAATCATTTTCATAAAGTAAAACCAACTTACAATATATCTGCATAATATCTTCAAAAGATTTATCTTTTAGCTTTGAGTTAGCAAATAAAAACTCTATGAGATTTTGATTTACTAATCTAAAGTTAAGATGCAATGAATACACATCCACAAACTCAAACTCCTCTTTTTGAGTATAAAACTCAACTGTAGATGCTTTTTTTGTTTTTGGTTTCAAAGATGATGTTTTTTCTAAAATAGTGTGAAAATTCTCGTCATTTAATATCTCTTGATTTAATCTTGATTTTAATGTTATGGAGCTTTGAAGCATATCAAAATT
>CBFIGT010000162.1:0-4253 GCA_965662175.1 Arcobacter sp.
AACTGCTTATGCAGAAGCTGTTACAGTTAAAACAGTATTTAGTACTCCATATGATACAGATATCAATGGTGATGGAAATATTGATGTTCCTTTAGGAACTTTTGAAGAAGCACAAGCAATGGCCTTAAAAGAGGCACAAGCTATTGTTGCTGATATGAAAAATCAAGCTGTAAAAGATGCCGTAGCAAACGGTCAGATTCCTGAGATTGTAGCGCTTATTGCGTATATGAATTCTCTAAAATAAGAGGTTAGGATGAGTTATCAAGAGTTAGTTGATTTACAAGGTTATTTAAAATTCTTTTTATTACTTGCTGTTTTTGTATTATTTTATTCTTACGCTTACTCGATATATAAAAGAGATAAAAAGGGTGAGAGAGATTTTGAAAAATATTCAAACTTAGTTCATGATGACTCTATTGACTCTACTCCTCTTGAAGAGAGAAAAAACAATTTAGACGAAAAAGAGAAGGAGAAATAGTATGAAGTCTATGGTTATAGGTGGAATTATTCTTATCGTCGCTTTATTAGCAGGAACTTACTTTGTTGCAGGTGACGCTTTTAATACAGACGATTATATTAACAGTTTAACAATGTTAGGTGCAGTGGCGATTATTACAATTACTGTATTCGTTGCACTTAAATATATTAATCAAATGAAAAATGATACTGCTAGTGGTGAATTAGCAGAAGAGAGATGGGATGGAATTGGTGAGTATAAAAATCCTATTCCAACAGGCTGGGGATTAGCATTTCTTGGAACAATTGTATGGATGTTTTGGTATTTTTCAATTGGTTATCCAACAAATGGTTTTTCTCAAATTGGTCAATATAACGAAGAAGTTATTGACTTTAACAAAAAATTTGAGTCAAAATGGGAAAATCCATCAACTGAAACTTTAGCAGCAATGGGTGAATCTGTATATTTAGTACAATGTTCTCCATGTCATGGTGTTGACGCTGAGGGTATTAATGGAAAAGCTCAAAACTTAACACAAAGAATGTCACAAGCTTCAATTGAGCACATTATTGTAAATGGTGCGAATAACTTAAAATCAGTATATCCAGGTGGAATGCCTCCTATGATGTTAACTGAAGATAAAGATATTAAAGAAGTATCGGCTTATGTAGCAGGTGGATTCAAAGGTGAACAACCAGCAGCTTATGGTGTTTGTGCTGGATGTCATGGAATGGATGGAAAAGGTATGGAATATGTTGCTCCAAACATTTTAGAATATGATGATGCTTTAGTTCAAGCTGTATTAGAAAATGGTAAAAAAGGTGCAATTGGAGCAATGCCAAGTTTCAAAGGTAGATTAAATCCAACTCAAGAAAAAGCAGTTGCTGCATATATTAGAAGTTTAGGAGAGTGATATGGCTGGAAATACTCAGATGAATGAAAATGAAAGAGGAATATTCTCTATTGATGGTATTACAGGAATGTTAATTGCTACTGCGTTATTACTAACTATTTTAGGAGTATTAACATATTTTGCTATTAATGTTCAACAAAATGAAGCTCAAAACTATTATCAAATCAATCAAGATTTAAATGGTTTAAAAGCTATTGACTCTGAAAATCACAAACAATATGAACTTGTTGGTAAGGGGAAATAAATGGATAAATTAATTGGATTGCTTTTATTAGTATCAGCGGTATATACGGTTTACTTAGGATTTTTCGATACTGCAAGAGTGTTTGTAGGTTAAATGAAGACTTTAAAAAGTTTAAAAATAGCAGTGATTTCACTGCTATTTTTTTTAATTCCATTAAATGCAAGTATAAATAAATATGTAATCTCTGATGATGTAGTAATTGATGCAAGAACAGCTCAAAAACTTTTAGAGATAGGAACAGAAGTTAAAGAAAAAACAAACGTAAATATATACGTTTATGCAAGGACAGATTTAGGTCTTCCTGAAGATACAACAACAAAACAAAAAATAGAATTTATTAAAAAACATGAAGAAGAGATAGCTTCAAAACTAGAAAAACCTTTTGTTTTACTAACACTTTATGTAGAACAAACTCACGTAAATATAATTACATCAGAAACCTTAAAAACAAAAATTGATAAAAATGATATTTTAAATGGCTATGTTGTGCCATTATTAGCATCAAAAGATAAAAACTCCCTTTTTGCAAAAGCTAGTGCCGCTGTATTAAATGGATATGATGAGATAGCTGATCAAGTTGCATTGGCAAATGGTATTGAAAAACTAGAAACAGGACTTCCAGATTCTGGTAAAACAGCAGGTACTATTTGGAAAGTATTAATGTATACTTTAGTATTAGCAGGAATAATACTTTATACCTTAGTTGTATTAAAATCTAAAAAGAGAAAATAATGAAAAAAAGAAATTTTTGGCCTTTACTATTTATTGGTATATTTTCATTTACATTTGGAATGATAGTTTGGACTATTGTATCAGCTGTAAACACTCCAGTACACGAAGATAAAACATTTTTAGGAAATTATCAAACTATTGATGCAAAATACAATGAAATTGTAGCTTCAAATGAAAAATTTAAAAGAGATTACACAATAGAGATTAAGCTAAATAATTCAGTATTTGGATTAGATATAAATGACATATATTTATCTCAAAGAGTACTTGAAGAAAAACCAACACACAAAGACTTTTTTTATGTTGGTGAAAATAATATTGATTTTAAAGTAAGAAATAAAAATACAAATATTGAAGAAAAAATAGTAGTTAACTTCAAAGTTACAAAAGCTACTAATAATAATTTTGATATAAATATGTCAAATGAAAGCTCAAATGAGTCTACATTTAAATTTAATTTACAAAATAGTGGGAACTGGAATATAACAGGTACTATTGAAACAAATGATGGAAATAAAGGTTATTTTTATATAAAATCAAATGCTTTTAATAGATAAAAAACTTGTAGTTTTTCCTACTTCTAGGGCTATAAGAAATTATATAAAATCTCAAAAAGAGTTTAATACTCTTTTACCAACTTTTTTAACAATAGATGAATTTCTTAAAAAAGCTATTTTTGTAGGAAACAAAAAATTTATTGATGAAGAAGAGAGATTTTTATATTTAAAAGAGGCTTCAAATATTAAGTCATTGGAAAAGCTTGGAATTTCCAATGACTTTTTATCTTTTATAAAACAATCAGATTACCTTTTTAGATTTTTTGGCGAATTATCAAGTGAAAAAGTAGATATTGATGATTTGGATACAAATGATACCTATGAATTTTATCATGAACATATTGAGATATTAAAAACAATATATCTAAACTATAATCAAATATTAGATAAACATAATGCTGTTGATAAGATAAATATTAGTAAATACTCTAAAATAAATCATGAGTTTATCTCAAAATTCAAAACTATAGAGATACATTATGAGGGTTATTTTACAAGATTTGAGTTTGACTCTATTTTAGAAATATCCTCTAAAGTTGAAACAATAGTTCATTTTACATACAATAAATATAATATGAAATCTTCTCAAAGCATAATAAATTTAGGCTTTGATATTAGTTTAGATAACTCTTATACTATTAATTTATCAAAAAAAGAGATAATAAAAAAAGAGAAATATATCTCTTCTATAGTTGATTTAAATATTAAATCATTTTTAAATAGAATAAATCAAATTGCATATATAAAAGAGTCAATTACTAAAATAATAGAAAAGGGTATTGAGCCTGAAAATATTGCTTTGGTTTTACCTGATGAATCTTTTGTAAAGAGTTTACAACTTTTTGATAATGAACAATATTTTAATTATGCTATGGGAAAAGATATATTAAACTCAAGTTTTTACAAAACATTAGTCTCCATATATAACTATTTTAATGAGGATGAAAAAAAGAGTAAAGAGAGAGTTGATTATTTTAAATTAGATATTTCATTTCTTGAAAAGTTTAAAAACTCTTGGAATAAAAGAGTAACAAAAGAGTTATTTGATGAGTTTATAAACTATTTTTTATCAAATGAAACTAATAATGAGATTAAAATAAAGATTGAAGAGTTACTTTATAAATACTATAATTTGCTTTTTAAAGTAGAACAAAATCTAAAGTTTAAAGAGTGTATTAAAATATTTATACAAAAAATATCTAAAATTAGCCTAGATGATGTTAACTCAGGTGTTATTACTGTTATGGGATTACTAGAAAGTAGGGCTGTTAATTTTGATGCTGTTATCATATGTGATTTCAATGAAAATTTTATTCCAAAAAAGAGTGTTAAAGATAAGTTTTTATCTTC
>CBFIGT010000163.1:0-4070 GCA_965662175.1 Arcobacter sp.
GATTAAATGCCTTAAGATTTATCATAGCTGGTAAAAATCCTAACAGAAAATAGTTTTATAACACACTAAAATAAAGAGAGTTTTAACTCTCTTTATAATGATCTAACTTTATAATCAATTTTTTTATTTTAAATCTGAAATCTGTATATATTTTATCATTTTTATTCGTAAAAATAATCATTTTTTAAATATAATAATCATTTACAGTTACAAACTGACAACAAAATATAGAGTATTAGGATTCTTCTTGCAATATTTAGATGATTTAAAAAAAATAATCGAAATTAATTCATACACAAAAAATAAAAAAGGTGTAGATGCAATTACCGCAATCATGACAGCATGGTTAGAGGATTTAGGTTTTAGTACTAAAACTTATAAAAGAGAGTTATTAGGTGACCATACACTGTATGAAACACCTAAAGTTGAAAATCTCCCTAAAATTTTACTTTTAGGACATAATGACACTGTTTTTCCTGAAAACTATTTTGAAGATTTTATAGAAGATGATACTTGGGTTTATGGACCTGGTGTTTGTGATATGAAAGGTGGAAATATAGTAGCCTTAGAGTCACTAAGAAATATTCATAAAAAAAATGGTTCAATTAAAAATATTGATTTTTTATTAGTTTCTGATGAAGAATCAGGAAGTGATGATTCTAAATTAGTTACAGCATCTCTTGCTAAAAATTATGATTATTGTTTTGTATTTGAAGCTGCTGGTGAAAACTTGGAAGTAGTAACGGGTAGAAAAGGTGTTGGAACTTACACTATTCATATTGAGGGAAAAGCTAGTCACGCTGGAACTTCATACTTAAAAGGTATTGATGCAAATTTAGAAGCATCTTATAAACTTCAAAAGTTGGTTGCTTTAACAAATGTTGAAATTGGAACAACAGTAAATGTTGGGAAAATAACAGGTGGAATTGGAGCAAATACTATCTCTCCAAAATGTGAAATGATTATTGAAATAAGATTTAATCAAAATAGTGAAAAACAGAGACTTTTAAACTCTTTAAATGAAATTGTAAACACTTCTTATGTTGAGGGAACTAAAACCACATTAACAGGTGGAATTCAAAGAGATGTGATGGAAGCAAATAGTTCTCAAAAAGAGTTAATTTCACTTTTAGAAAATATTACGGCACTTAAAATATCTACAGAGCAAAGAGGTGGCGTAAGTGATGCTAATATTGTAGCTGCTTGTGGAGTTACCACACTTGATGGATTTGGTCCATATGGTGATGGTGATCATACCATCAAAGAGAGGGCTTTAAAATCATCTTTTGAGCAAAGAATCAAAATGATGACAGATATTCTTTCATATTTTCAAAATCAAACTAAATAGGAGTGTTTTATGTCAACGAATAGACAAATTGGTATGTGGCTATATCAAAACAGTGGTGGTGATAAGATTCAAGAAAAAATCATTACAAAATTGAAAGATAGAGGAATAGATACTATTCCAAATATTAACCTAAGAGAAGCAATAGCTAAAAATGGTCATATAGTTCATAATAAAGTAAAACTAGATAAGTTAGACCTATTTTTCTCTTATAATGCAGGTGAGCAAACCCAATATCAAATGTACTTATATAAAGCTCTAAATAGAGTTGTTCCTATGATAAATAATTTTGAAGCATTTGAGTTAACAGAAGATAAGTTTCAAACCTCTTTTTTATTAAGAAAAAATGGTGTTCAAACGGCTGATTATAAACTTTGTCACAGAGATGATACTCATCACTTAAATGCTATTATGAAAAAATGGGACAAAATGGTTTATAAACCAACAGATGGTTGGGGTGGAGTTGGTCTTACTAAAATAGAGAATGAAGAGACTTTAAATATGCTAATTCCATTTTTGAATCAAATGGATTTAAGATATTTTTATGTAGAAAAATTCATTGATTATGATAATACTGATTATAGAGTTGATATAGTTGATGGACAATTTGTAGGATGTTATGGAAGAAAAGCAGGTGGAACAGACTGGAGAACAAATGTAACAAGTGGTGGAAGTGTTTTTTTAAGAGAACCAAATGAAGATGTAATCAATTTGGCACTAAAAGCCACTAAAATCACTGGCCTTGATATATCAGGTGTTGATATTATTTATGATAGAAAAAAAGAGGAGTATGTTGTTTTAGAGGTAAATGGAATACCAGCTTTCCCTACTCCTGAGCAAGAAAAAATTGGAATTGATTTTAATGATAAAAAAATCGATTTAATAGTAGATTAAATAGACAGAAAAACAAAAAAATAAAATTTAAATTAATACAAAAGGAAAAATATGAGTAAATTACCAAAGTTAGGATTTTTATATCTTGATTACGTTTTAAGATTCTTTGATCATTCAAATTTCAAAGGTTGGCCAAATAAAATAGAGAGTGTTACATACCATTGGAAAAATGACAAAAATAGATTTATAAAAGAGGTAAAAAAGAAAAAAATTGATATCTTAATTGGTAATATACCTGCAACTGCTTATGATACATTTGTTGAAATATCTAAAGAGTTACCAAATGTTAGATTTGTACCATCACTTGAGACACAATTTCCAAATAAATCAAAAGAGAATGTAACTCTTTTTTGTGAAAAATATGATATTGCAGCACCTTATACAAAAATCTATTATGATAAAGAAAAAGGTTATAAATATTTAAAAAATAAAGCTAAATATCCTCAAATTATCAAAAGATCATATGGTGCATCTAATTATGGTGGATATTATGTTCATAAAGCTGACAATTTTCAAGAAGCAAAAGAGTTATTAGACAAAGAAAAATATAATCCTATTTATACACAAGATGCTATTGATTTAAAATACTCAGGTGACTTAAGAGTTATGCTAATTGGTCATAAACCAGTTTGTGCTTTTTGGAGATTTTCAGGTGAGGGACAATGGATTACGAATACTTCTCAAGGTGGTTCAATGTCTTATGAAAATGTTCCTATGAATGCTTTAGAATTAGCTGTAAAAGCCTCTAAAGCTGCAAAAGCTGAGTATTGGGCTTGTGATATTGCTATTGATGCAAAAACTGACAAAGCTTATATTTTAGAGTGTGCAACTGCCTTTGCTGCATTCCCTTATATTAGAGACTGGATTTGTCAATACTTAATGTGGGACTTCTCAAATGGTAAATTCCCAATGCCTCATGTTCCTTTATTTTCTTGGGAAGAGTTAGGAAAAATTGATTCTTCATTATTAAGAACTATGAGACATATTGGATTTAGTAAATATAAACCATCTTGTGATGGAACTTGGTATATAAATGATCCAAAAGATGCTTTTGATATGGAAAAAGCAGAACTTAGTGACCCAAGTGATGTTCCAGATTCAATTGCTCCTGAAAAACTACCAATCAAAAAAGAGTTATTAAAAGATGAAATTCCAAGTGATAGATGTGAAATGAAAAAAATCAATTTCAATAATGCCACTTTAACAGATCTTATGACTTTGCATGGAATGGAAGAGGATTTAGCCTTAGAAATTCAAGAGTTTACAAAAGATAACGTTATTACAGATTCAAGTGATTTATTAGAGTTAGAGTCTGTAGATGAACAAGTTTTAAAAACATGGAACAACGAAGTTGATGATATGAGAGTTGATATAAATAGTGCTGATATTTCTGTTTTAAAGAAAATCAAGGGAATTGGTGCTAAACTTGCAAAAATAATTCTAGATTATAAAGAGAAAAATGGCGAGTTTACAACTATTGACCAGCTAAAAGAGATAGGTGGAATTGGTAAAAATAAGTTTGCTCAACTTAAATCTAGACTAAAAGTAGGAGAATAATTTTTGAAACAACTTTATAGATCATATGACGAGTCAACTGAAATTTTCAAAGAACTTGAAAAAAAATTTCCAAAAAATTTGAAACTTGAATCTATTGGTCAAACTTGGGAAAAAAGAGAGATTAATTTACTAACTATTTCTACAAATATAGAAAAAGCAGATGAAAATCCAGCTCTTTTTTTCACAGGTACTATTCATGCTAGAGAGTGGATAGGACATGAACTTGCAATAGAGTTTGCAAACTATATTTTAGAAAATCTTGAAACAGATACAA
>CBFIGT010000164.1:0-4040 GCA_965662175.1 Arcobacter sp.
ATTTTTAAATGAGTGAGTCTTTCTAAGTTAGGAAGAGTTCTAAGTCTGTTATGACTTAAATCTAATATTTCTAGCGTATCAGCAAGCTCAAATATTTTTTCAGGAAAGTCACTTAAGTTTTGAGAAATAGTAAGTTTTTTGATGCCTTTAAGTTGTCCGCTGTTAAGTTCTTCGAGTGTTTGCATTATTTTCTTTTTCCCTAATCATAACAAAAGAAAGTAGAATGAAGCCTTATTTGCTACCACCAAGTAATAAAAAAGCTTTGAGTTCTATTTTCTTTTTGATTTTTTAGCCAAACAAGAGGAGATTTATTAGAGTTTAACAATAACTCTATTTCAGCTATAACGTCATCAAAACTTTTCCATACTACATTTGCATCACAATCACTAACCCAATCATCTCTTTGAGGTAAAAAATACTCAAACTCACGAAACTCTTTTTGTATTATAAACTCTTTGTGATGGAGGTAAAAACCTTTTATGCAAGAGTTATTTATAATAGGTATTTTAACTCCTAATAGATCTATTGGAACATAAATATTCCCTTTGAAACAAACTTTTTGCTCAATAGAATTTGTATCTATACCCTCTAAATACTCTTTTGTTTCATCTTTATATAATAATGGAAGTTGTTTATCTTTTAACTTTGCTAGTTTTTTTACAAAAGTATCATTTTTATTTGGACCAATAAATCTGTCAATTTCATTTGGAAAAGATTCATCATACAAATAAAATTTATAAATATGCTCCACATGTATATACTTTTGTGCTTTTTTGTCATAAAGCAAAAAATCCAACTCTCCAAGAGTCTGTTTATTATTTATTATTTGTATATTGTTTTTGATTAAATCATAGTTTTGTGATTGTTCTATATAAACTTTAAAAAAATACTCTATCCTTTTTCCCAAAGGAAGATTATTAGGAATATCTAATTTGCTAAAATCAAACTCATTTATCTCATCTATAGCAAGCTCAAACTGATTAAGAGCACTTAAGTTTTCAAATAAAGGGGACGTGTTTATAAAACCTAGAAATTGTGTTTTTAAATTATTCATTCTATTAACTCATGATTTGGATAACAACTTATCCCCACTCTTATTAAGAAAAATTTATGATGAAAAATATAAATTTCCAATAAGAGTTACAACTACAAATACCTTTACAAGTAAAATTTGTGCGATTTTGCTCTCTTTTATTTTATCAATCAACATTTATCCTCGTATAATATCTTAGCTATTTTTTTTCTGTATTATATACAAAGAGGCTGAATTAACTCATAAAATTTAAAAGTACTACACTATAAAGTTACTTGAGTTAAAAACATATTTACAACATCATCCATACTAATAACAAATTGTATTTGTAACTATTTCTATAAAAGTTTTAAATTAAATAATATTTTTATTTATATTGACAAATTATATATTTTAAGTTATAATCCCTACAACTTAAAAGAGTATGTCGCACTAGTTAGGAGTGATTACCTAACTCTTGGCATAGATAGGGTGAGGACTTGTGTCCTTGCCCTTTTTTTTTGCGGGTAGTGTAGCAAGTTATAAGGGAGGGAGTGCCAAGATAAAGGTGCAGACAATGCTCTATAAGTTAACAGTACTAATTTTAATCTTTTTAATCTTTGCGATTAAATTGTATTAATAAAAGGGGGAACTAATCACTCCCCTGGTGCTGTTTTAGAATCAGTCTTCATCATAACAGTATTAATCTTTATTACATTTAGGACCTGTTTTTTATTTCGAAAACCTACCCCTACCAAGCGATTATTCCAGTGATAGTTTACTCATTATAAAAACTATGCAACTACTTTCAAATGAATACCTAAAGAGTTTAATACTTTCATTACTGTATCAAATCTAGGTTTTGAACCTTTTTTAAATGTTTTATATAAACTCTCACGACCAAGACCTGTATCTTTTGAAATTTGAGTTATACCTTTTGCTTTTGCAATATTTCCAATAGCCAAAAGTAATTCATCCATATCTCCACCTTCTATAACTTGGCTTAAATATTCCGCAATGATTTCGTTATTATCCAAATATTGAGAAATATCAAAATCTGTTAAATCATTTTTCATTTATATTCCTTTGCTAAATCTTTAGCTTTTTTTATATCAGTTACTTGTGTTGATTTATCTCCAGCAACTAATAAAATAATAATCTCATCATCTTTGTTTGTATAATATACTCTATATCCTGGCCCACTTTGGATTCTCAATTCAAGTTACGGGGACAAGTTACCTAATTATTAATATTCATTAACTTTAGGACCTGGTTTTTTATTTCGATAATCTATCCCTACTAAGGATTGAATTTTGTCATAAAACTCTTCATTACCACAAGGTTTGCCTGTTCTTGTTTTTTCTTTTAATATTTCTACATTTATATCTTCTAGTAAAAAGTTTTTATAATTTTCAATACTATCTATTAACTTATGATTTGATAATAACTTATCCTCTTGTATCAATTTTAATCGATACTTAGCACTAGAATATTTATAGTCCCAAGCATATTTTACCATATATGCTTTTACTGGATTTTGTTCCACATATCTTAACGCATATAAAAAATGTTCATCATCTAAAGGTGTAGAGTAAAATCTTTCTTGAAAAAGATGTCCTTTTACTTTTTGTTCAAAATTTATTTTTCTTGTATACAATCTATGGGTCTCACCAATAGCTTTAGCTAAAGATTCCTTTTTTTTTGGTATCACTATCAAATGAACATGATTTGTCATAAGACAATAAGAGACTATTTTGAGTCCATGTATTTTAGATTGTTTAAAAAGTATTTTTTTATAATATTCATAATCATCATGTTTAAAAAAGATATTCATAGAACGAACACCTCTTTGTGTAATATGGTGTGGAGTATTAGGAATCACGATTCTTTTTATTCTTGCCATTTTTATATCCTTTATAAAAGATATAAAAGTATAATAAAAACAATTATGTTTTTCTAGAATTATTTCAATATGTAATATTTTGTTTTAATTATTTTAATAATTAAGTAAACTGTCCCCTGAACTTCTATTAATTTATATTTTATTGCATATTGTAATATTTAGCAAATTATAATCGATACTTAGTACTTGACAATAATTATCATGTTAAAAAAGATATACAAAGAAAACAGTTCTTTGTGTTTAATTATTAAGAGTTATAATTATTTCAATATGTAATATTTTATTTTACTTATTTTAATAATTAAGTAAACTGTCCCCTGAATTTTTATTCAATTGCTGTAAGGCTTTAAGTAAAACAGTTTTACCTGCTTCATTGGGTCCTACTAAGATAGTTTTAAATTTCTCAACCTCAAATTCACCCGAATCAACAATGCTTCTATAATTCTGTACTCTTGCTTTTACTAGTCTCATTTGCTATTTCCTCTTAATTTTTTATTATCAACGTTACCGTGCAAATTACATACATAACGTTTAAAATGAGCGATGAATTGCCCGTAGGGTAATTTATTGGCTCCACTGATTTGTTATGTTTATCGTCTACCTGATGCAAGTACAAAACCTAAAAATATAAATGTTAAAAATGAAGAAAATGCCTTTCCTATACTCATTTCATTATAAAGCCATATTGATAGTATGGCTATGACTGACGAAAATATCATAAAAATAAGTGTTTGAATTCTTCTCCATTCATAAAAGTCCACAAGCTTAAACTTATCAACTATAAGTGCAATATATAGTGAGCTTTTATTTACAATTAATAAAAGAGGAAGATAAAATATAATAGCTATTCCAATAAAAACTGATTGTACAATATTTGACTGTATTAGAATGTGTGGTAAATAAGTACCTATAAATCTAGCATCATCTAAATATACAACACCTTTATTTAATAATCCACCTTTTAACAGTGGTGGCATAAGTAATGCTAAGTATAATAACATGAACGTATAAAAATAAAAAAACATATTAAAGAAAGTTCGATTTAATTTTTCTTTATTTCTTGATCTTACATCATTTTGTCCTATGGATTCTAGTGTGTTTTTTAATGATTTATTTTCTGATGGA
>CBFIGT010000165.1:0-4026 GCA_965662175.1 Arcobacter sp.
CAAAGCCTTATAAATTGCTCATAAGAGCTTCAAAAATGATACAAGGTAAAATAAATCAAAAGAAAAAAACAATGGTATTTGATCAAAATACAACACTCCTTGATGCAATCAAAAAAGCTTCAAAAGTTTATGAAAACCTGATGGATGAAATAAGTGTGGAAGCATATACAAAACAAGAGTTTACAACTGATATGCCTTACAGTAAGGTTTATGAGCTATATTTAGAGTATAAAGTTGCTCAGTATGAAGCAAGGGATGATAAAAAAGAGTTTCCACGAAAAAAGTTTGAGCAATTTCATAATAAATGGTTAAAATCAATCATGAACAAACCAATCGGTATGATTGATGAAGAAGATATTCATAAAGTTGTATCAACTATGAAAAAAGCAGGAATGGCAGAGAGAACATCAAGGGGTGTTTATCAGTCTGTAAATCCAATTTTTAAATACTTTAATATGAAAGCAGCAAAATTTGGTATAAATATCCCATCTCCCGCACTTCAAAGAGATTTGCCACCACTAAATAATGAAAGGGGTTTGGAGCTAACTTTAGAGGAGATAAAAGAGCTTTTTAATGAGCTAAAAAATTATCCAATAACTCCCGTGAGAGAAATTTTTATGTTTTTGATGCACGGAAGAAGATTTGGTGAAGTGGTAACTTTAGAGTGGAGCGATATAAATTTTGAAGAGAATATTTATACGGTAAGAGCTTTAAATAACAAAGCAAGGGTTGATATGATTTATCATCTATCTCATAGATTAAAAGAGACTTTAGAATCTATTGGTATTAAAAAAAGTGGATATATTTTTACAAAAATTAATAATAAAAATGAACCTTATAGTAAAGGTGCTATTAGAAATCATTGGAAAAACAAACCAATAGTAATCCACCAAATAAGAAATTGCATCGCTACATATTTGAAAAATGGAATGGGTATTGGAGATGATGTTGCAGGTGCAATTTTAGGACATAAACAAAATAAAACTATCACAAGTAGATATGGAAAAATCAATTATTACTCCTTTGGTAAAGTAATTGATGATATGTTGGATGAAATTTTTGACGAAAAAACAGTAACTCCAATTGATAGTGAAAAATTAAATCAATTAAAACTTTTATTTCCAGATAAAACAGAAAAGCAACTTATCGAAGTTTTAAATATTTTAAAATGATTAGCAAAGTAATATACAAGTAAAAACAAAAGTAAATTTATTTTAAAAAACAAAGTAATTTTATATCAAAAACAAAAGTAATATGATATAATGATTTTAAGACAAAAAAGAGGGAAATTATGAAAAATCAAGCACTAAGTTCTGGTCTTAAAAGAATAAAAAAACTACAAAATAAATCACAAGTTTTTGAAACAAAAGAGTTTGAACCACTAGAAGTAACAGAGCTTAAAAAAGCTGGATTTTTAAAAGAGATTATAAACGGATGGGTTTATTTATCAAGTCCCGCTGAACTAGAATATGAAACAACATCTTGGTATATAAATTATTGGGAATTTATCAATAAATACCTCAAAAAAAGATTCAAATCCGCTTATTGTCTAAATCCTGAAGCTTCACTACTACTTCATAACAATGAAAGATATATTCCAAAGCAAATCTCAATTATCACAAAAACTGGAGCCGTATCAAATATCAAACTTCCTTTTAATACATCACTTTTAACTTATCCTGATCTTAATAATTTTCCTAAAAAAGAGCATATTACAAGCTTGCGAGGTATAAATGTGATGAGTGTTGAATACGCCCTTTGCAAAGCAGGACCAACATACTATAGAGAGAAACAAAAAGAAGTAGAGATACTCATGACCTCAAAATGGGATTTTCAAAAGACTATTGAAATCTTAACTGACTCAAAATCCAAAATGACAACAGCAGCAAGTAGAATCCATGGGGCACTTATGTTTTTTGAGAGAAATGAAGAAGCAGGAATCTTAAAATCACTCTATGATGCTACATTTGGAGGATCACTTAGCTCATCAAATCCATTTAACAAAGATGCTATAAGATTTTTATCATCTAATAAACCAAAGTCTGTTACATCACTCAAACTTGAAGCGATGTGGAATAACTATAGAGATATTGTAGAAAAGATTGGACAAAAGATATCAAAAACCACTTTTACAGCCCAAAAAATAGAATCTATGCTAGAAATTGTAAAAGAGCAAGATATGTATCACTCACTATCTATTGAAGGGTATAAAATCACAGATGATTTAATAGAAAAAGTGACAAAAGGCAACTGGAATCCAGAGCTTGATGATAATGATAAAAAAACAAAAGATGCACTTGCAGCAAAAGGTTATTTTGAAGCTTTTAATGAGATAAAAAATGATCTTATTGAAGAAGTAACAACAAACAAATATGGTAATAAATTCGTCGAAAAACTTCACTCTAAATGGTTTGTTAAACTATTTACTCCAAGTGTTCAATCTGGACTTTTAAAAGCTAGTGATTTAATAGGATACAGAAGACATCAAGTGTTTATAAGAAATTCACAGCATGTACCACTTGAAGAGTGTGAACTGCTAGATGCTATGGAGACTTATTTTGAATTGCTAGCAAATGAAAAAGATCCATTTGTAAAAGCAGTTTTAGGTCATCATCTTTTTGGATATATTCACCCATATATGGATGGAAATGGAAGAATGGCAAGATTTATCATGAATGCTTTTTTGATCCTTGGTGGCATAAACTGGACTGTTATAAAAGTTGAGAGAAGAGATGAATATATGAATGCACTTGAGAGTGCAAGTGTTGATGAAAATATAGAGCCATTTGCTAAGTTTGTTTTAGATTCGATAGAAAAAACAAACTCTTAAAATAACAGGAGAAATTGATTATGAATGATTTTAACCCAACTACAGGCTTATCGATGTCAGGTGGAGGAATTGATGCAGGTGGTACACCGTACGGTTCAAGTAGCAGTGATAATGAAGATTATGAATCAAGTGGCGGTGATTTTAACAACATTGCTAACTACTGGAGTTGGAAAGTTGATGTAGTGCTAATGCTGATTGTAATTGGTGTAAATGTTTATTTTTGGATATAGATGGCAAAATTATTCATTACTATTCATCTATAAAACTTACACTTAGCCAAATTTGAGTAAAATAAATGATATTTTATTCAAGGTGCTAATCATGGAAGACAAATGGCTTACTGTCAACGAAATATGCGAATACCTACATACTACAAGAGATACTGTTTATAAATGGATCGAGCAAAAGCAAATGCCTGCAAATAAAGTGGGTAGAAAATGGCTTTTTAGAAAAGATGAAGTTGATGCATGGGTAAAAAGCGGTAAAGCTGCGGATGAGAAATAAAAAAGGTACTAAAAGATGATTGATTTAAAAAAATATTACACTGAATTTGATGAGAAATTTAAAGATTTAGAAGAAATTGATAAAAAGTTTTATGAAGATATGGGAGTTGTTGCTTATAACTCAAAAGCGAAAACAAAAGATGCTCAAGGTGCTTATAGTGAAGAATATATAAGAGCTAGATTTGTTTATTCTTTGGTACATAGTGGTTTATATCCAAAAGAATATATCTGTGTTGAATTTGGCTTCCCAAAAGGAAATACTACAACTAAATTAAAGCCAGATATTGTAGTTTTTAAAAATAAGGACTGGAAAGATGATTTTGAAAAAGCTACGAGCGGAAAAAACTTTTCAAAAATAAGACAAAATTTATTAGTGATTTTTGAAACTAAGAAAAACAATAAATCCTTAGAAAGTGCAATAGAAAATCAACTTCGTTCTGCAATGAATGAAAATGAATCAACAGATAAAATATTTGGTGTTTATTTTGACAATGAAGACGGGGTTCTAATATTTAAAAAATTTGGAAACTCTCCTATTAGAAGATTTGATGAAACTTTAGAAAAAAGTAGTGGTGGTATTGCTAATCTTAATTTTGACAAAAGAGATTTATTAAGTGAATTACCTTCGTACGAAGATTTTAAAGAAAACAATGAAAGTATTTCTAATCTTGAAAAATTAACAATCAACTCCTT
>CBFIGT010000166.1:0-4026 GCA_965662175.1 Arcobacter sp.
TTCAAAATCAAGATTGAGTAATATCTTAGCTGGTTATGATTTATCAAATGAAAATATAGAAGAGATAAATGAAATAGAGTTAAAATTTGATACTTTAGCTAATCAGATATTTGATAATAGAAGTGAACTAAAAGCTTTAGAGCTTAACTTAAGAAGTGTAAAAGAGTTATCTTTTGGGGCAAACTCTAGTTTTATGCCAGCAGTTGATGCTAGTTTGGGTTATTATAAATATGGTGATAATGAGTCTTTAAATGGAAGAGCAAACTATCCTGATACTCAAGAGGTGATAAATATAACAGCTTCATGGAATTTATATAATGGTTCTTATGATGCAAGTGAATTAAAAAAGAAAACTATTCAAGTGAAAAAAGCTTCAATAGCTTTAGAAAAAACAAAACTAGATATAAAGCTACAATATGAAAATGCTCTAACAAACTATGATGTATCAAAGTTAAACTATGAGTCATCAAAACTAGCTTTAAAACAAGCCCAAGAGAATTATAAAATTGTAAATGATAGATTTAAAGAGGGTTTATCTGATAATACAGATTTAATAGATGCCAACTATCTTTTAACTCAAGCAAAACAAAAATATAGTAAATCATATTATGATAAATATTTAGCAATTGCTACTATTAAAAGAGTTTTAGAGATTGAATAAGCAATAGTTTACTATTGCTTATTTCCAATAAAGTGATTTTCCATCACTATTTTTACTATTCTCTTCCCTTTTTTTCAAAAACTCATCTTTTTTTGAGGGTTCATATTTATCATATTTGAAAGGGTCATTAAATCTTAATCCAGAAGGAGTAGGTCCACCATCTGTTTGAACAGATGAACCCATGTGATTTGGTGATTTATAATTTTTACTTCCTATACTATTCCAAAAATCTTTAGGAATTAGAAAATATATTACAAGTCCTAAAATTAATAGTATTAACAAGGTGATTACTGTATTTGCATTTTTATTATTATTTTTCAAATTTAACCTTTGTAGAATTATACTAAAAGATTATAAAAATATTATAATTAAAGTAAAAATCCATTTGCCAACATCATATCACTTCCATCTTCACTAACTTTGGTTTTATCCCAAGGAGGTGAAAACGTTAAGTTAATATATGTATCATCTATCTCATCTAGAACATTTACAGCATATTGAGCCTCACTAACTAAGTTATCAGCAACAGGACAACCAGGACTTGTAAGTGTCATATCAATATTACAAATAGTTTTATTATCTTTTTCTTCTAAATCAATCTTATAAATTAATCCTAAATCATAAATATTTACAGGAATTTCAGGGTCAAAAATATGTTTTAATTGGGCAATTATTTTTTTTGTTAACTCTTCTTTATACTCATTTTGCATTTTTTATCCTTTTGCATACTCTTTTATTTTTTTTATCATTCCTTGTACACCACTTTGTCTATTTGGAGTTATTATTTCTGTTAAATTTAATTTTTGTAATAAATCAATATCAAAAGAGTTTATCTCCTCTTTTGTTTCATTTGAAAAAATATTAGAAATCATATAGACTAAACCTTTTACTATTGCTGCATTTGAGTTGGCTTTAAAAATTAGTTTTTCATCTTTAATCTCTTTTATAAGCCAAACTTTTGAAGTACATCCTTGTACTAAATTTTCATCAATCATCTCATTTTCATCTAAATCTTTTAGCTTTTTTCCAATATCAATAATATATTGATAGCGCTCTAATTCATCATCAAAAAGTTCTAAATTTTCTTTAAACTCATCTATTTTCTCTTTTATACTCATTTTTAATCCTTAATCATCAAAATAGCTTTTTTAAGTGCAATAATAAGTTTGTCTATATCCTCTTTTTCATTATAAAAGCTTATACTAACTCGAATAGTCCCCTCAAGTTTTAACTCTTTCATAATTCCTTGGGCACAGTGATGACCACATCTAAGTGCAATACCCATTTTATCAACTAAAATACCTATATCTTCAGCTACAATATTTTTAATATTAAAACTAAGACTTCCAATTGAGTTTTTAATATCACTATAAAATATAATATCATCTATTTTTGATAACTCTTCATATAAATAATTATAAAGTTCAATCTCTTTTTTTTCTATTATTTCAAAATCAATATTTTTAATAAACTCTAAGGCTTTTCCAAATCCAATAACCCCAGCAATATTTTGAGTTCCTGCTTCAAATTTATAGGGAGAGTCTAATAAAACAGTTTTTTCATAACTTACATCATTTATAGTTGCACCTCCTGTTTGATAGGGTAAAACATCATCTAAAAGTTCATTTTTTATATAAACAGCACCAACACCTGTTGGTCCAAAACTTTTATGGGCTGAAAAAGTGAAAAAATCCACATCTAAATCTTTTACATCAATTTTTTTATGGCATAAACTTTGTGCCCCATCAATCATAACTTTTGCATCATACTTATGGGCTAGGGATATAATTTTTTTTATGTCATGTATTTTTCCAAAAGCGTTTGAAATATGTGTTATTGAGACAAATGCATTTGGATTTTCTTTTAAAATCTCTTCAAAATCATCAAAATCAAAATCAAGATTTTTATTGCATTTTACGATTTTTAATCCTCTGTTTAATGATTTTCCCAACATTTGCCAAGGTACTATATTTGAGTGATGCTCTAAGCTAGAAATTATTACAGTGGAAAATCTCTTTTTTACATATGATGTTGCTATAAAATTTATACTTTCAGTAACTCCTTTTGTAAAAATTATTTCACTCTTATCCTTTGCATTTATAAGCTTTTTTAAAATCTCTCTTGTATGCTCAAATTTTTGTGTTGCTTTATTTGCATTTCCATGGTTACTTCTATGGGTATTTGAACAATAGTTTGTATAATAATCAACAATTTCATCAATAACAACCTTTGGTTTTTGTGTTGTTGCTGCATTATCTAAATATACAATCTCACTATTTGAAAAATATGGAAAGTATTCTTTAAACATCATATCTCCTTTAATAAACTAGCTATTTTTTTATTTGAAATACTATTTATAATTTTCTCTTCAATAGCATCTAATATTATCTTAGAAGCTTTTTGTTTTGATAATCCTCTTGTTTGTAAATAGTATAAAATATCTTCATCCAAACTACCAGTTGTTGCTCCATGACTTGCTGTTAATTCATCAATAAATATCTCAAGTCTTGGATTTGCATTTATTTTTGCATCATCACTTAGTATAGTAGTTTTTGAGTTTTGAACTACATTTGCATATTTTGCACTTTTATTTACTATTGATTTTACCTCAAAAATTCCATGGGCTGACTCATTTAAAATATGATTTGCTTTTATGCTACTATTTGAGTTTTGGCCATTATGAATTGTATTTACAATATTTGCAATCTCCTGTTTTTTTGAGATATTTACAAAAGCCTCTATTTCAAAGTTTGAACTTTTAAAATCTAAATTTGTATTAAAAATGTTATAACAATTTGCAGCTCCAAAATCAAAATTAAAGATTTTTAGTTTTGAATTCTCTTCTATTTTTTGTATAAAATCAATATGTAAAAAATCAAAAGTAGATAATTTTTGTAGTTTTATATACTCTACTGTACTATTTTTATCAATATCAAACTCTCTTTTTTCATCTATAAAACTCTCAATATCATCTGAAATAAAAATCTCAAAAATCTCCATATCACTTTTTGTTGTGATTTTTAGTTTTTTATGAAAAAGGGTATTATCATCACTATAAAAGTTTAAAATCAAAATTGGTTTTTTTAGTTTTTCATTTATAATCAACTCTTCACCATCAAATAAAATCTCTTTTTCAAAATCTTTAAAATAAACCCTTTGGTTTATAAAAAATAGTTTATTAAACTCTTCATCTTTTAGGGAATCAAATTTTGACATATCAACTACTTTATAGCAATTATCTTTAAATTTCATCTCTAAAATATTTTTTGCATTACATCTTTTAAACTCTTCAATCTCTTTATTTGCAAATGGAATATTTTTATTATCTAAATTTTTCATATTTATTCTCCTATTGCTTCAAAACC
>CBFIGT010000167.1:0-4011 GCA_965662175.1 Arcobacter sp.
GCTAGATGATGAAGATAGAGAGAATGAGGGCGATTTAGTCTATTCAGCAGCTCTTTCAACTCCTCAAAAAGTTAATTTCATGGCAACTCATGCAAAAGGTTTAATTTGTGTTTCAGTTACAAAAGAGACAGCAAATAGGTTAGAACTTAATCCCATGGTTGCTTCAAATACATCATCTTATGAAACTGCATTTACTATTTCAGTAGATGCAGCAACTGCAAGTACAGGAATTAGTGCAGGTGAGAGAGATGATACTATAAGAATATTAGCAAATCCAGTAAGTAATATAAATGAATTAGTAAAGCCAGGACATATATTTCCACTAATAGCAAAAGATGGTGGAGTTTTAGTTAGAACAGGGCATACCGAGGGAAGTATAGATTTATGTAAATTAGCAGGGTTTAATGGAGAAGCTGTTATTTGTGAAATCATGAAAGAAGATGGAACAATGGCTAGACGAGATGATTTAGATATTTTCGCTCAAAAACACAATATGAAACAAATTTATATTTCTGATTTAGTTGAATATAGATTATCCCATGAAACTTTAGTTGAAGAGGTATCATCAAAAAATAGTCAGTTTTTTGGTTCTAATATAATTCAAAAAGAGTTTAAAGATCATGTGGGGAATCTTCATACAGCAATTATCTTTGGTAATTTAAATGAAACTACACACGTAAAATTTCATACTGTAATTCCTGATATTAAACTATTTTTAAATGATTCAAAACTACATTCTATGTTAAAAACTATAAATTTTTTACAAGCTAAAGATGGAATCTTAATATTTTTAAATGAAAATATGAGAAATCAAGAGTCTCAAAAAGATTATGGAATAGGTGCACAGATTTTAAATATTTTATCAATTAAAAAAATAAAATTACTTACAAGTGGAGGAAAACACTCTTTTGTAGGTTTAAATGGGTTTGGATTAGAGATTTTAGAAGAGATACAAATAGAGGGATAGGATATTTTATAAAAATTTCCTTTTCTAAATAAAAAAAGGGATGGATAAAATCCATCCCTTTTTTTTATATCTAACTATTTATTATAGTTGTGGACCAGCTGCTGTAAAATCATAATCACTCTCTAAAGTTAAATACTTTTTAAAGTTATCAACATACATAGCTGCTAATTTTTTTGTCATTTCATCATAAGCTTCAGTGTCATCCCAAGTATTTCTAGGGTTTAGTACTCTAGTTTCTACTCCATCAAGAGATTTAGGAATAGATAGATTAAAAATAGGTAATGTTTCAAAATCACTATCATTAATTGAACCATCTAAAATTCCATTAATACAAGCTCTTGTATTTTTAATACTCATTCTAGAACCAATACCGTATGGACCACCTGTCCAACCTGTATTTACTAAATAAACATTTACACCATGCTCATCAATTTTTTCACCTAATAAGGCAGCATAAATTGTAGGATTTAATGGTAAAAATGCTTCACCAAAACATGAACTAAATGTAGCAACAGGCTCTGTAATACCTCTTTCAGTTCCTGCAACTTTAGCCGTATATCCACTTAAAAAGTAATACATAGCTTGTTGTTTAGTAAGTTTTGCAACTGGAGGTAAAACACCAAATGCATCAGCACATAAGAAAATGATATTTTTAGGGTGACCACCTCTCATATCTTTTTTATAATTTTCAATATGAGATAAAGGATATGAAACTCTTGTGTTTTCAGTCTTACTTCCATCATCAAAGTCAACTACACCATTTTCATCAGCAACTACATTTTCTAAAATAGCACCTTTTTTAATAGCGCCATAAATTTCAGGCTCATGTTCTGCTGATAAATTAATTACTTTTGCATAACAACCACCCTCAAAGTTGAAAACACCACTATCATCCCAACCATGTTCATCATCACCAATTAAGGCTCTTTTTGGGTCTGTTGAAAGTGTAGTTTTTCCAGTTCCTGATAATCCAAAGAATAATGCTGTATCGCCATCTTTACCAATATTTGCAGAACAATGCATTGGAAGTTTACCCTCAAGTGGTAGCCAATAGTTCATCATAGAGAAAACACCTTTTTTCATCTCACCAGCGTACCAAGTACCACCAATAATTGCGATGTTTTCTTCCACATTAAATACTACAAAAACTTCAGAATGTAGTTTATGACTAGCATATGATTTATCTATTGTTTTACAAGCATTATAAACAGTGAATTGAGAAGTAAAATTCTCTAAATCACTCTCTTCAGGCATAATAAACATATTTTGAATAAAGTTTGCTTGCCAAGCGATTTCTGTAATAAATCTTACAGATCTTCTTGAATCAATTGATGCTCCACAATAAACATCAGTTACAAATAGGTCTTTATTACTTAACTGCTTTTTTGCAGTCTTCAGTAAATCATCAAAAACATCTTTTGTTACAGCTCGATTAATATCTCCCCAAGCTATGTATTTATTTGAAGGATCTTGATTTACAAAAAATTTATCCTTCGGACTTCTACCAGTGAAAATACCAGTATCAATCATCAAAGCACCAGTTGAAGATATTTGTGCACCTTCATTTTTCACTGCATGTTCTATTAATAAATCTACATCACTGTTTCTGTATACAGTTTGAACGTTTTCTAAACCTAATTGGCTTTTTATATCAGACATTATTCTTTTTTTCCTAATAAATTAAAATATTGATAAAAGTACACCGGCGGCTACTGCTGAACCAATAACTCCGGAAACATTTGGACCCATCGCGTGCATTAACAATACGTTTGATTTGTCATATTCTTGACCAACCTTACTAACAACTCTAGCAGCCATAGGTACAGCTGATACTCCAGCTGCACCTATTAATGGATTAATTTGATTATCTTTAGAACTAAATTTATTCATAATTTTAGCCATAATAACACCTGCTGCAGTACCTGCTGCAAATGCAATTAATCCAATTAACATAATTCCAATTGTATCTAATACAAGGAATTTATCAGCCGCTAATTTTGAACCAACTCCTAAACCTAGAAATATAGTTACAATATTAATAAGTGAATTCTGCATTGTATCAGAAAGTCTCTCAACAACTCCTGATTGTTTTAAGAAATTTCCAAATGCGAAGGCACCAATTAATGGAGTAGACTCAGGTAAGAATATAACAGCCATCATTAAAATCAAAATCGGTAAGAAAAGTTTTTCTAATTTATGTACTTTTCTTTGTTTTGGCATTTTAATTCTTCTCTCAGCTTCTGTTGTTAATGCTTTCATAATTGGAGGCTGAATTACAGGTACTAGTGCCATATATGAGTAAGCAGCTACGGCAATTGCACCTAATAATTCAGGAGCTAATCTATTTGCTATAAAAATAGATGTAGGACCATCAGCACCACCAATAATTGAAATTGCACTTGCACTTTGTAAATCAAATCCAATTGCAACAGCACCAACTAAAGAACCAAAAATACCAAATTGAGCAGCACCACCAAGTAGTGCTGATTTTGGATTTGCTAGAAGTGGAGTAAAGTCAGTCATTGCTCCAACTCCCATAAAAATTAAAAGTGGGAAAAATCCATTTGCAATACCCATATTATAAATAATACCAAGCATTCCATTCTCTCCACCAATTCCAGCTAAAGGAATATTTGCTAATAATCCACCAAATGCAATTGGTAGTAAAAGTAAAGGTTCAAATCCTTTAGCAATAGCTAAATAAAATAAAATACCAACTATTAGAAACATTATTATTCTTCCCCATGTTTGTTCAAAAGTTGTCATAACTCTTTCATCTCCAGCATGAGGTTCTGATGTCATTACATCATCACTAGGATTAATAATAGCATTAATTCCTGTTGTTTCATAAAAAGATGTAATTAATCCTGTTAATGTTTTCTCTTTATATTCATGGTGTAGCTCTGTACTTGTTTCTGTTACTTCTGTTGTACTAGCAAATGCATTAACACTAAAAATAGATAATAACATTATAAGTAGAACAGAGATGATTTTTTTATTCATTGTTTTCTCCAAACTTTAGTTTATAATAATTAGCTTATTAC
>CBFIGT010000168.1:0-3972 GCA_965662175.1 Arcobacter sp.
TATTTAGTGTAGCCAGATCATTTTTTTTCATTTTCATTTAAATCATTCATTTTAAAAGTTTAATGTAAAAAATCTTAAATTAATACAAGAGTCATAAATTTATCTTAATAAATAATAACTAATATGTAAATATAGAAACAATTAATCTGATTCTATATTTTATTATAATAATATACATTATTATTGTAAAATTTAAGACATTAAGACATTAAGACATTAAGACATTAAGACAATTACATAAATATAAATGGGAAGTTTCATTTGACAGAAGTAGAAATAAATGCACTTAGAATAATAGTCGTTATAGTACTCATTTTCACAATACTAGCTTTTTTAAGAAAAAAGAACACTAACCCTTCAAATATATATAAATTTATTTTCGGCATTGTACTTATAAATTTGATATTAACAATAATAAATCCTGCCTACAGTTTTATAAATATGTTAAGTTTCGATAGTATTGAACATCAAAGTTTTTTTGACACCCTAAACACGCCTAACAATAAACTAAACATTGATTATTGGTCAATAAGAGGACAGATTGGAGATGTATTATCTGGTCACTTTACGGCATTAGCATTTATAGGACTTTTAGCAAGTCTTCATCTTCAAAGAGAAAGCATAAAACAAATGCAAGAAAGTATTGAACAAAATACTGATGTCATTGAACTACAAAATAGAGCAATAAATCTTCAAAAAGTAGAGATTGGTAAACAAACAAAAGAGATAGAAATTACAAAAATTTATAATCAAATAGAATTTTATTATACTCAACTTGAATCAAAAAAACAAACTGTTAAATTTTTTAATAGTTATACAAATCAATATGAATATGGGTTTGATAAAATATTTTCTAATTATATATATAAAAATTTTATTGAAATTCAAGACCTATTAAAAATAATATCTGATTATCAGTTTATTTTTACTCAAATTGAAAAAATTAAAGATGATGATTTAAGAAAAACATTATTACAATATTTTAAACATTCGATAAGTTTTATAGATATAAAACAAGTTAATCATTTATTTAAATTAACAAAAATTCATAGAAAAATTACTTTACAATCTAAATTTTTACCAATGCAATTTAAATTAATGTATACAGATATTTATGAAGAAACAGATTGGCGAAAAGTATTATCAGATAATCATTTTAATGATGAAGATATAAATGAATTGGCAAAATATTTAGATAAAAATAAAACTTCAACTTTTATGGATGTAATCTATGGATTATCTCAAATTATAGAGATTAAAGATGATAAATTAGATGAAATATTTACATTCCTAAAAAAATAAATACTTTACCCATTTGTTGCCTTTTTTTTTAAAGATTAATTATAATCCCTAATATATGATATTTATAAATTAAATGAACTGCCCCGCGCCACCACTTACAAAAAATTCCTTTTTATCATAATTAATTACCCACAAATACTTATAGTATGTTACCTTTTTTGGAGTAGTTTGTGACAAATGATTATTTATTTAATACGAAATATGATGGAAAACCTAATTTATCTTATTATGTTCTTTATAAAAAATGTTAACCAAATAAAAAAGTCAATAGGTATCTCTTGCTACATTTGGAATTTTAAGTATAGTTTAATTTAATTTAATTATAATGGTAGCAACAAATCATCGCATAGGTATATCCTATGTAGCCCAGTTGCCTGCGCGCTGGGCTTTTTTTTTGCCCAAAGTGAGTTCATTTGAGAGTACAAGCATTTATAGACGGTTTTAATTTATACTATGCAATAGATAATCTAACTAAAAATGATACTTCTAAAAAATACTATATTACCAACTATAATTAATCACAATGGAACTACAATAACAAAACCATCATCATGGTAAAATATTACCTTTTGTTGCCTTTTTCTTTTTTATCTTTAATCTAGGACTAATGAAGATAATTCCTAAGACTTTCTTCAAGGGTATCTTGTAAAAAGTTTGGCGATACAATCTTTACATTTGGTATCCAATATCTTACAAGTTTTAAAATCTCTTCATCAAAAGATACTTTTGATGATACTAACAACCCTCCATCTTCAAGAGTCTTTATTATAACTTGATTCGGCAAGATAGCTCTTCTTGAAAAGTATCCTGCGACACTTTTATCTATTTGTAATACTACCTCAATTTGCTTTGCACCAAACCAGATATTATCTTCACTTTTAATTGTCTCTAAAATTTTAGTATCAATCTTAAAAGTTTCATCTGTAATAGAAAGTTTTGAAATTTTAGTAAATGAAAAAGTTTTAACTGTCTCTTCTTCAAGACCTATTAAATACCAAATACCCTTAGTATTTAATAGTTTATATGGTTGGACTATCCTATCTTTATCTTTATAGATAAATTGAACTATGTTTTGTTGATTGATAGCAGTTTCTATCTTTTTAAAGCTATCACTTTTATCACTTAAATCCTCATAATTATGACCTTTTATTAAATAGGCTTGATTAATTGTATTATCAAGTATATTTTTTAAAAAGTTTTCATCTAGTGTTGGATAAAGCTCTTTAATACCACTAAGTGTTGCAAAATGTTTTATATCAGTAAAATTTAGTTTTCCTAAATAATACTCCTCAAGATAATAAAGGTTATTTTCTTTTTTAAGAGGTAAATATGATAATCTCTCATTCAAATCCCTTTGTATAGTTCTTTTTGTTACCCCAAACTCTTCTATTAGTTCATCAATATTTAATCGTTCTCCTAAATTAAGTTTGTTTAATATTTGTGCTAATCTTGTAGCTATTTTATCATGCTTATTCATCTAATTACTTTTTTATCTATTTTTTATAAATTTATAAATACCACTAGCTATTGTAAATATAACTACAACAGCAAATGCTCCATAAGTACCTACAAAATATCCAGTAATTATAGCTATTAAAGTTATAATGATAGCTATAAAACTATTCCATATAAACGCAATAAGTAATATCATTAATAGTGTTATAAGTAAAGTTATCATGATTTTTGCTCCTCTACATCTATTTTTTTATTTATTGCACCAAATTGATTTAGTATATTCGCTAAAATTCTAATATTATGATACCTTGTTAGATGTGCCATCTCTAAATAATTATCATTTTCATCAACACAATAAAAAGTCATTCCATTATTATCATAAGTAACTTTGAATATGCTAGAAAAAGGTATAACACTTATATCCTCATCTTGCGTTGTTAGAATTCCAACTCTTGTTATTATAAACCCTTCATCAGCAGCACCAAAAACAGTATGGTCATAAAGAGATATTACATCATCCTTATTTATATCTTTTGCATAACTACTTAAAACTTTAGTCACTTTTTTAGCAAACTTTTCAGGTTTTAAGCCATTTTTAGAATAGATATAATTTGAATGGTGATTTTGGATTTTTTCTAATAGCTCTTGATATACATCTTGATTGCTTTCACTTGTTAGTAGATAGCTGTAAGTTTTTTTAGCAATTATTTCTTCATCTGTAAGCTTATCACTTAATTTAGTAAACTCTTCTAAAACATCCAAAAGATGAAATTTCAGTTCTATATTTTTAATACTTAATACAAAAGCTAAATAAAAAGCTTGTATTGTTTTTAGTGTAACATTTTCTATTTTGTCATTTTTATTATCAACGACTAAACCAAATATATAATTAATATCATCATGCTCCAAAATACTTTCAAGATTAAAGTATTCGACAATTGTATCTGCCATTAAGTCAAATTTCTTTTCTATATTTTTAGTATTTAACATAGCCATTAAGACTAAAAATTTAACACTCATCTTTAAATCTTTTAAATTTGTATTAGATTTTTGAGATAAAATCATCTCTATTTTTGTTTGTTGATTCATTTTTTATTTCCTCCTATAATTTTCCACATTGCTTTTAATGTAAAAGCAGAAGTTTTAACTATTGAGATTCCAGTAACTTTTGAAATTGTCCAAGCTGTTTTCATTGCTACTTTCATGCTTTTTTTT
>CBFIGT010000169.1:0-3890 GCA_965662175.1 Arcobacter sp.
AGAAATATTATCAGTTATAAATTCATTTAATAGTAAAAATTTATTACTTAATAAATTTTATCAGCTAATTTTTAATTTGAGTTTTTTCTAATTTTTTTTATACTTTTCAGCAAAAAATAAAAGTTGTTATATATAATTGTGTTTTTAATAATATATTTGATAATTACAATAGGAGAAGTTGAGATGAAAAAGTTTGGGAATTTTACAATAATTGCTTTTTTAGTTTTTGTTATTTCAGGCTGTGCTACTTGGGATGGAGTAAAAAAAGATAGTAAAGATGCATGGGAAGCTACAAAAGATACAAGCTCAAAAGCTTATGATTCTACAAAAGAAGCAATTCATAATGCCACAAAATAGAATTAAGTTTTAAGAAATTAAAATCTAAAAAAACTTATATCAAGATATGTTGATATATTACTTTATTTCTGATATACTTCTTTCAAAGAGATTATAAAGAGGAATTCATGGATATTTTTTTAAAAACAGTTTCTGCATTAAATGATGAAACAAGAGTCAAAATAATGAAATTTTTAAATACCCATGACAAGTGTTGCGTTTGTGATTTAGAAACTTCTTTTGATATGATTCAATCTAGACTTTCAAGACATTTAAAGATTTTGAAAGAAGCAGGTTTTTTAAAAGTACAAAGAGAGGGAAGATGGGCTTATTATTCAATTAGAAAACCTCTTGATGAATTTAGATTAAGTGCAATAAAAGAGATTATGACTTTAGATATAGATTTACCTGAGTTAAAAAGGTCTTGTCAAAGTTGATTTTTAAAAGGAAAATATATCAATAAATCTTGATATATTAATATAATAAAAATTAAAAGGAATTTTATGAAAACTTTAAAAATATATGACCCGGCTATGTGTTGTCCTACAGGAGTTTGTGGAACAAGTGTTGATACAAAATTAGTTCAATTAGCAAATTTTTTAAACTCTTTAGTTAAAAATATCTTTGAAGTAAAAAGATTTGGATTAAGTACAGAACCAACTGAAGAGGTAATTAATAGTGAAGTTTCAAGACTACTAAAAGAAGAGGATGTAAATGTATTGCCATTGATTTTTTTAGATGATGAATTACTATTTAAAAATGATTATCCAAGTGTTCCAGAATTAAGTAGTAAAATGGGCTTAGGCTCTTTTGTAGCAAAGTTCTAAAATGAAAGATTTAATAAAAAAGATACCACAATTTCTATTTTTTACAGGAAAAGGAGGAGTTGGAAAAACCTCAATGTCATGTGCTATTAGTGTGGCTTTGGCAAATAGTGGTAAAAAAGTACTTCTTATCTCAACTGATCCAGCTTCAAATCTTGATGAAGTATTAAGTACAAAGTTAAACTCAACTCCAACAAAAGTAAATGGTGTTGAAAATCTTGAAGCTATGAATATAAATCCAGTTGTGGCAGCTTATGAATATAAAGAGAAAATGGTAGCACCTTTTAGAGAAGTATTGCCCCAAAGTGCAATTGAACAGATGGAAGAGCAACTAAGTGGAGCTTGTACTGTTGAAATTGCAGGATTTAATGAGTTTTCAAAATATGTTGGTGATGCTGATATTTCAAAAAATTATGAGCATATTATACTAGATACTGCTCCAACTGGACATACTCTAAGACTTTTAAAACTTCCAAGCGCTTGGAATACATTTATAGAAGATAACAGTACAGGAAGTTCATGTTTAGGTGCCGTTTCAGGCCTTAGTGAAAATAAAAAACTTTATGAAAATGTTGTTTTAAATCTTAAAAATAAAAATAAAACACTTTTAATCTTAGTTTCAAGAGCAGAAGAGTTATCTTTGATTGAGGCCTCAAAGGCTTCAAAAGAGTTAGCAAATCAAGGAATAGAAAATCAACACCTAATCATAAATGGTGTTTTTACAACTACTGATGAAGACGCTATTGCAAAAAGTTTTGAGAAGAAATCAAAAGATGCCTTAGAAAATTTAGATAAAACACTGAATGCTTTAGATAAAACAATTATTGGCTTTTATCCAAATGGAGCAGTTGGTATTGAATCTTTAAAAAATATCATTGAAAATAAAACTCCACTTGAAGTTGAAAATGCTAAAGAGAAATTAGAAAACTCATTAGAGGATATTCTAAAAGATACTTACTCTTGGGATAGTTTAATCAATGAGTTTGAAAAAGATAAAAATGGTTTAATCATGACTATGGGAAAAGGTGGTGTTGGAAAAACTACTATTGCTTCAAATATCGCTTTATGCTTAGCAAAAAAAGGTCATAAAGTAGTTCTTTCTACCACTGATCCAGCTTCACATTTAGAGTATATATCTAAAAGCAATGAAAATCTAACAATTGAAAAAATTGACCCAAAAATAGAGACTCAAAAACATGTGGATGAAGTAATTGCTCAAAATGAAGGGAAAATATCTGATGAAGATATGGCACTTTTAAAAGAGGAGCTTAGTACTCCTTGTATAGAGGAAATTGCTGTATTTAAAGCCTTTGCTAAAACTGTAGCTAAAGCAAAGAATAGTTTTGTAGTACTTGATACTGCTCCAACTGGACATACTTTGCTTTTACTTGATGCTTCACAAGCTTATCATAAAGAGGTTTTAAAAAACCAAGATGATGCTTTAGAAGAGGAGTTAAAACAACTACTTCCTAAAATAAAAGATAAAAAACATACAAAAATATTACTTGTTACACTAGCTGAAGCAACACCAACCCATGAAGCAAAAGATTTGCAAGAGGATTTAAAAAGAGCTGATATTACTCCCTATGCTTGGATAATAAATAGAAGTTTTGCACTTACAAATAGTTTAAATAATCTTCTTTGTCAAAAAGCATTAAATGAGATTAAATATATTAAAGAGGTAAAAGAGTTTTTAAGCTCTAAAACTTTGATTGAACCTTGGATATAAGGATAAGAAATGTTTGATTGGTGGGAAAAAATAGTTGATAAATTAGTTTATCAAACTTGGGGCTTAAGTAGTGATACAGCAATTGGAAGTGCTACACACTTTTTTATTTATGACACAATTAAAATATTTATACTATTAATTACAATTATATTTTTAGTCTCTTTTTTAAGAACATATTTTAATACAGAAAAAGTAAGAGTTTATCTTCAAGGAAAGTCTGAATTCACTGGAAATATATTAGCTGCACTTTTTGGTATAATTACTCCATTTTGTTCATGTTCAGCTATTCCACTTTTTTTAGGATTTATGCAAGCTAGAATTCCAGTTGGAATTACTTTTAGTTTTTTAATATCTGCACCTTTAAATAATGAAATAGCAATAGCTATACTATTTGGTCTATTTGGATGGAAAATTACAGCTATTTATATAGGATTTGGTTTAATTGTTGCTATTATTGGGGGATATTTTATTGGAAAAATTCCTAATATTGAAAAATACATTCTTATTCCAGTTACTCCAATAGAGGGTGAGCTTGAAGATGTAGAGATTAAATTATCATTTATTCAAAGAGTAAAGGATGCATGGGAATATACAATAGATATATTTAAAAAGATTTATCTATATGTAATGATTGGGGTTGGAATTGGAGCCTTTATACATGGTTATATTCCAACAGAGTTTATCTCAAAATATGCAGGAGGTGATGCTTGGTATGCAGTTCCAGTTGCTATTTTAATGGGAATACCTATGTATTCAAATGCTGCTGGAGTTATGCCACTTATTGAAGTGTTAACTTCTAAAGGGATGCTACTTGGTAGTGCATTATCATTTATGATGGCAGTAACGGCTTTAAGTCTTCCCGAAGCTATGATATTAAAAAGAATACTACATGTAAAACTTATTGCTATGTTTTTTGCTATTGTAGGGTTTGGAATACTAATAGTAGGTTATGTATTTAATGCGATTTTGTAAAGAGTTAAAAAAGAGGATAAATGATTAAA
>CBFIGT010000170.1:0-3867 GCA_965662175.1 Arcobacter sp.
TGACTAATAAAGTTGAGACAAAAAAACAAATAGAAATTCCTACAGTTGGTGAAATTTATAGCGTAAATATCAACGGGGAAACAATTTTATATGAAATTACAAAAGTAAAATCTACAGATAAATTGCTTTATGTATGGGCTATAAGTGAAAATGAAACTATTGCTCAAAAAGTTCATTTTAATACTAATTGGGAGAAAGTATAGTGGCTATTATAATACCTAGATTAACTGATGAGGAAATTTTACAAATACCATCAAAGGCTGAGCAAATTGTATATAAAGAACTTGTTGAACAAATCCCTGATGATTGGTTGGTAATTCATTCTCTTGAATTTATTACACATCATCCGAAGTTTCAAAGTCATGCTGATAGAGAAGCTGATTTTGTAATATTTGCTCCAAGCTATGGAGTTTTAGTTGTTGAAGTCAAAGGTGGTGGCATCGGTTATGATAAGGAATTAAATAAATGGTATTCGATTGATCGTAATCAGACACAACATGAAATTAAAAACCCTCTTAAACAAGCGAAAGATGCTAAATATGAAATAAGAAGGCATTTATCAACCAGACTGTCAAATCAAAAACTACTTTTGGCACATGCTGCACTTTTTCCAGATGTTGAAAATGCTGGACCATTACATAGTAATGATAGTCCTATAGAAATATTAGGCTCAAATGAATCATTGAAAGATATTAAACTTTGGTGTGAAAAGCTATTCAAATATTGGTCAGGAGTTGAACCAAATTTCGATCAATTAGGTATTAGAGGGATTGAAATTGCAAAAGATATTTATGGGAAAAAAGCATCAATAAAACCTTCTCTTTCCGTAATAATTGAACGTGAATCTAAAATTCAAATAGAATTAACAAATCAGCAAAAAAATATATTAAGGCAATTAAAACGGAGAAAAAAAGCCATTATTGAAGGAGGAGCTGGAACTGGTAAAACAGTATTAGCTTTAGATCATGCTCAAAGTTTGGCTGAGCAAGGTTTAAAAGTATTGTTGTTGTGCTACAACAAACAGTTGGGTAATGTACTAAAAAAAAGATGTGAGGGTATGAATAATCTTCATGCTATGAACTTCCATGAATTATGTTATTGGAGAATTCAACAAGTAAAAAAAACATTTTCTCGCGATTTATTGATTGAAGCTAGAGAAAATTATCCTTTTGACAATGAATTTGAAGTTTTATATCCTGATGCCTTCATCAATAGTTTGGATATATCACCACTTCAGTATGATGTCATTATAGTTGATGAGGGACAAGATTTTACAGATGAATATTGGCGTGCAGTAGATATGTTAATGGAATCACAAACTAATGATATTCATTTGTATATTTTTCAAGATGGAAATCAAGCTATTTACTCTTCGAGCAATGAATTGCCAATTGATGAAGTTCCTTTATACTTAACAGACAATTGTCGCAATACTAAAACCATACATGATGCTGCTTATAAATTTTATAAAGGTGAAGAAATTGACAAGCCTAGTATTGATGGCGAACCAATAGAGTTTTTATGTGATGAATCTCTTGAAAAACAAGCATTTTTAATCGATAAAAAAATTGCTCAGCTGATTAGTGAAGAAAACATTTTACCAAAAGATATAGTAGTCATTGTTTCAGATCATTATGATCAAGTGGAAGCAATGTTAAAAAATTCAAAACATAAAAATTTATGGGCTTTTAAAGATTTTGAACCACAAAAGCATGTACTTGTGGATACAGCTAAACGGTTTAAAGGGCTTGAGTCAAAAGTAGTTTTTCTTTGGATTACAGATCCATTTGGTATAGATGAAAAACTATTGTATGTTTCGATTTCAAGGGCAAGGTTAAGGCTATGGATAGCATCGAATAATGAAGCAAAAAATCTTTTGGCAGGTGGGATTTAATAAAATGGCAAATGATTTTGAGTATGGTAAAGATATAAGATATCCTTTAAAAACAACTTTCCCAAAGTATGTATAAATTCTGAGTTTCAATTCTTGCTTATATGTAAGTATTTGTTTATTAACTTGTTTGGAATATGTTTATTTTTCTGTTTTTTCAGCCCATTTTTAAAACCAACACAAAACCCCACTATAAAAGCACTTTTATGTTTGATTATCCAAAAAAAAGGAAACTGAAAAAAATATTTGTCACTACCTCTTTTTTTGGTGTGAAAATATCAAACAAAATATCATGTTAAAATCACTATAGTTTTTTTATTTAAAAGACAAATTACCTTATAGGTGGAGCTCAAGAATTGCTTACGAGTATTCTGTACCATCTCAACCAAAAGAGCGTCAAAAGATTTTGATTTCCTTTGATTTAGAAATTTTTTGCACTACCAACAATCAAAGAAGAGTGGCAAGCTTTGATCTGCTAGTACAAGTTTAAAAGATATTATAAGTTTTTACCTCTAACTGGTATTGTACGAAATGTTAGCGATTTAGATGCAAAAATCGAAAAATAAATGCAGATTGACTAAACAATTTTTTGCCTATGATAGAGGCTGAAACTATCAAAACTAAAATACAAAAGGATAATTTTTTGAGAGGAAGTGTTTACTACCAAAGTTCACAATTAGCAAAACAAATCTTTGAAGCTGGAGCTAAAAAAGAAGATAGAATCAATCCAAACCATGAACACTATCAAAAGGTTGCAAGTTATAAAACAATGGAGAGTTACCGCTCAATTTGGAACAATTTTTTTAACTATCTTAAAGAGCATTGGGGTATAAAAGATTTTGAGAAAATAGAAGCACAACATATACAAGCCTATATGGATTATAAAATAGAATACTATCCTTCAAAACAATATCTTGAAAAAATAAGTGCATCTTTAGGTAAGCTGGAACTTGCCCTCAAGCTATTTGCAAAAAATATTCATAATGAGATTAGAGAATATGATTTTTCCATCCGTCAAACACTTTTAGATGAAGCAAGAGATTTAAAATATGTAGCCAATAACTATCATAATCGCGCATACAACAATCCAGAACTTTTAATAAAAAATCTTCAAAATCCACTTCATAAATTAGCTGCTTCTATTCAATATGAAGGTGGAGCTAGAATTGAGGGCGTGGCACTTATTAAACCTGAACAATTATTTGGCACTAAACTAGATACCATCACAAATACTCAAAAAGGGGTTATCTTCACAAAAGAAAAAGGTGGCAAAGAGGGAGAAGTTTTAGTATCACTTGAAACTTATAAGAAAATAGAAAATCATCTATCTCAACATCAAAAATTTAAAATCAACCGCCAAGCTTATTATGAAGATATCAAACAATCAGCACTATTATCCAATGAAACACCAGAAGCAAGTCACGGTTTGAGATGGAACTTTGCAAAAAGAAGGATGCTTGAATATGCCAAAGCCCTTTACTCTTATGCCCAATCACTTCAAGAAGTAAGCTATGAGATGAAGCATAATCGTGCAAGTATCACTGAGCATTATTTAGGTGGTTAAAGCTTGACAAAAAGCCATATTTTTGTAAAATATATTCAAAAAAAGGAAACAAAAATGCTTATAATCAAAGAATATTTAACAGCTGTAAAACTAGATGAAGACAACAAACTCTTATTTGCTTATGACATCAAAAATAAAATCATAGATGAGCAAAGCGAGGGAATTTTAAGTGAAGTAAATGAGCTGATGTACCAAAAAATTGCATCACATTTTCATATCAAGCCAGAGGATTTTGGAGTGCAAATTGGTTGAAATTTGAGCTAAATTTTGGTAGAATTCACTTTGAATATCAAGCCCTAAGACGGGAGCGACTCTGCTAGTTCTTGAGGGCTGACTACAAAATTACATTTTATTTCTATTATTAAACCACTTCTTTTTTTCATTTAAGCTATCTTTAAATTGTCTAAAAAAC
>CBFIGT010000171.1:0-3856 GCA_965662175.1 Arcobacter sp.
ATACTATGCATAGAGTTAATTTGGTCACATACACTCATAGCACCTAAAGTATCACCATGATAAGCATGATTAAGGGCTAAAAACTTATATTTCTCTTTTCCTTTTGCTTTTTGATAAAGTATTGCTGTTTTTAGTGCAACTTCCACTGAAACAGAACCACTATCACATAAAAATACAGAGTTTAGTCCAGTTATATCAACTAAAAGCTTTGAAAGATGGGCAGCTTTTTCATGGGCAATTCCACCAAACATAATATGGGGCATAATATCAACTTGTTTTTTTAATGCCTCATTTAGTCTTGGATGATTATATCCATGAATTGCACTCCACCAAGAGCTCATTCCATCAATCAACTCTCTTCCATCTTCTAAAAAAATTGTAGTTTTATCTGTTTTTTCAACTGCTAAAAGTTTAGTTTTAGAGGGCAAAGAGTTATAAGGATGCCAAACATGATTTTTATCTATTTCTAACCAATTCAAATACTATTCCTAAAATGAAATTTTCAAGATTATATCAAAATAAAAACTATTCATAATAAATTATTATGGTAAATAAAGCAGCACAATATTTTGTCCCATTAAAAACAAAATCTTCATTTGAAACCTCTAAAATACCATTCATATGTTTTGTTATGATTTGATCACACATATAAAGTCCAATTCCTGTACCTTGACTTTTGTGCTTAGTTGTAAAGTATGGTTCATAAATTTTATCTATTATATCTTCGTCTATGCCACCTGCATTATCTTTTATTTTAATTGTTAAACAATTTTTTTGATTTTCAACATCTATAAAAATCATTTTTTCATCTATTTTTGAGTTCTCTAAAGCTTCCCTAGCATTATTCAAAATATTTATCAATACTTGAATTAATTCTGTTTCATAAGAGAAGATATCTACTTTATCAATATTTTTAATTATTTTAATATTTTTTTCATCAAATTTTGAACCTAAGATATTTAAAGTTTTATCAAAACATTTAGAAATACAAAAATATAACTTCTCTCTATTTGGTTTAAAGAAAAATCTAAAATCATCAATTGTATGGGATAAATAAGCTGAGGAGTTGATTATTGAATTAAGGTTCTGTATTAAAAAATCATCATCTAAAAGATTTAACTCTTTTTTCAACTTTATTCCACTTGCTCCTGTAGTAATTACAGATAAAGGTTGTCTCCATTGATGGGCTATATTTTCAAGCATTTCTCCCATAGAGGCCATTTTGGATTGTCTCTCTAAAAGCTTATCTTTTTTTAAATTCTCTTCAACTTCTAATTTAACTTTTTCTTCCAAACTTTCATTTATTTTTATTAACTCTTCTGTTTTCTCTTTTACTTTTTTATTCAAAGACTTATTCATATCTTTTAAAAGTTTTTGTCTATAAAGTAAAATTAAAAATAGTATAAATATTATAAATAAAGCTCTCCAAAGATAGCTATAATTAAAACTCTCTTTATACTCTATTGTTATCCATTTTCTAATAATATCATCTTTCTCTTTTTTACTTATTTCACTAACTGCTTTATTTAAAATAGAATAAAGTATATCTTTTTCTTTACTAAGCCCTATTGCTACATCCAAATTAATATTTAATTTATTAGATATTTTTAGTTTTGAACTATCCTTTTCATGTATCTTATAAACGGATTTATAGAGTAAATCTATATGTCCATCAAGTTCACCCTTTAAAACTTTTTCTATACCCTCATCTATACTATTAACATATACAAATTTTAAGTTAGGATATCTATTTTCTATCTCATTTGATGTGGCATACTCTTTTATTAAGCCTATTTTAACATCATCTAATACTTCCAAAGTCTCTATAAAGGGGAAATTATTTTTAGAGATCAAAACAAAAGGTAAAGAGGCAAAAGTTTTAGTAAAATTCATATACTCTCTTCTCTCTTTTGTATCTTTTAAAGAGGCTATAACATCACATTTTTTATTTTTAAATAACTCAATACTTTTAGAAAAAGTAGAAGTTCTTACAAGTTCAAATTTTAATCCAGTTTTTTGTTCAATCATTTTAAAATAATCAGAAATAAAACCTTTTATTTCACCATTTTCAATAAAACTATAGGGTTTTTCATTTGGAGCAAGACACATTTTTACATCTTTGTTTTCACTTAGATATCTTTTCTCCTCTTGATTTAAAAATATTTTTTGCTCATCATCTTCATAAAAAACAAACTTTTCTACATCAATTGGATTTGATACTAATCCCATAACATTATATAAATCATAAATTCTTTGAATTTTACTTTTTTTAATACTCCCTAAAAAATCTGTTTTTTCATATGATAACTCTTTTAATTGTCTAGCTTCATATATTAACTCTTTTTTAGATAAATTTTGAATATTATATTTATCTAAAATTAAATCAACAGCTTCCTCTATATTGTTATATGCATACTCCCAACCCTTTAGTGAAGCCTTTTTAAAAGCTAAAACTTTATCTATATCATTTTTTATTAACTCACTATTAGTAAACAAAAAATCACTATACATATCAAAACCATAATCTCTTGGACTAAATATATTATAAGCTATATTTTTCTCTTCCAAGTAAAATGGAGATTTTGATTTATATGCTGAAATAACATCAACTTTTTTATCAATTAAATCTTTTATATTATGAGTATGTTTTACAAAATCTAAATCATTGATTTTTAATTTTTTTGAAAGAATCATTGATTTTAAAGATACTTCACTAGCATCATCAATTGTAGTCATTATTTTTTTATTTTTAAAATCTTCAATTGTGTTAATACCTGACTCTTTTGTAGAGATTAAAATCAAAGGAGAGGATTGAAAAAGAGCATATAAAGCAACTATATTTTTACCAGAAACTTTTTCTAAAATCAAAGTCTCCCTAGCAATACCAAAATCAACTCTATTTTCATCCACTAAAGTTGCAACATCAATACCAAAATTAAAAGGTTTAATCTCAACATCTAAACCAAAATTTTCATAAAAACCCTTCTCTTTTGCAATATAATATCCAGCAAATTGAAATTGATCAAACCAAGAGAGTTGTAGAGTTACTTTTTTTAAATCTTTTGAAAGTAGTGAAATATTTAGAAAAATTAAAATAAATATGGGTAAAAAAAGTTTATTCATTAAGTTTATACCTTAGTTTTTATAAATATTTCAAAACTTTATAGGCACTGCCTATAAAGTTTAAAATATTAGTGTAAGAAGTGTCTTTTCCCTGAGAAATATAGAGCCATACCAAACTCATTTGCAGCTTCTATAATCTCATCATCTCTAATCGAACCACCTGGTTCAATCACACATTTAACACCAGCGGCTTCGGCAGCATCAATTGAGTCTCTAAATGGAAAAAATGCTTCGCTAGCTAAAACTGAACCACTAACATCAATACCTAAATCCTCAGCTTTTCTTAAAGCAGCTTTTGCAGCATCAACTCTTGAAGTCATACCCATACCAACAGCTACCATTGCTGAATCTTTTACGTATACAACACAGTTTGATTTTGTTAAAGATGCAACTTTATAAGCAATTTCCATATCTTTTATTTCTTGAGGAGTTGCTGCTCTTTTTGATTTAAGCTCTGAATTTTTAACCTCATCATCTTCAACCTTATCAGCATCTTGGTAAACAAATCCACCATCAAGAATTTTAAAGTTAAAGGCATCATTTGCCATCTCTAACTTTGCAGTACCTTGTTTAAACAGTTTGATTCTTTTTTTCTTGTTTAACTCAAGCTCAGCTTCAGGTGTAAAATCGGCTGCAAATACAACTTCTAAGAAAATTTCATTCATCTTAATAGCAAGGTCTAAATCAACTATACCATTTACAGCAACAACCCCACCAAAAGCAGAAATTGGGT
>CBFIGT010000172.1:0-3856 GCA_965662175.1 Arcobacter sp.
GAAAATATAAAAGAACTATTAAAAAAGATTTTTATAAAAGCTAATGCTAATGCAAAAGATGGGAATAAATTTTATGTTCCCTTTGAAAATGAAGATATGTCTATTAAGATTGATGAAACAAATATTGATAAGATTTCCAATTTTAATATAATTAAAAATACTTATGGTGCAATACTACAACAATTTAACTATAGACAATCATCATTATTGACTTTTGCAGGAGTTAAAGACCCAAATAGCTCTACAATGAAATATCTATCTTTAATTGATGATTTAAAATCTTCTGAAAATAAAGAGACATATATTGAAAATGTAACAAAAATTTTAAAACAAATTTCAAAAGATGGTGTAGATAATACTCCATTAAATATCACTTTCCCTTTAAAAACTATCTCTTTTGATAAAAAAGATAAGCCTGAGTTCCAAGCTGAACTAAAAAAAGAGATTTCATCTTTGTTGAAAAAAATGTCTAAAGATATAGTTGCACCTATTGAAAAATTTGTTCATAGATATCAAAGTAGTAAATCTGAATCATCATATGTAGAAAAAATAAATGACAAAATAGCTGAAAAATTTACAACTTACCCTGATTCTAAAAAATTAGATTATTTAAAAAATAGTGATGGCTTTACGCTAAAAGATTCTCTATTTTTAGAAGTTTATGCAAGAATAGAGGACTCTAAAGGATTTATTACTGCTGATAAAAAATTTATCCCCTCAAATAGTTTTACAGCACTAAATGTAACTACCAATACTGACAAGGACAATTATGTTGGAATTTCAGGAGTTGGTGGTAGAGCTTTTGAATATCCAAAAACAAACAATATATTAAATAGTTTTGGTGTTAGTTATATTACGGGAATTAATGCAAAATTAAAAGTTGATAAAGAAAATATGCCAACATTATCTACTAACCCTTTAAATGGAGAAGAGGGTAAAACAGTATTATCGAAAGTAGAAGAGCCTAAGAAAGAAACACCAAAAACAGAAACACTAAAAACAGAAACACTAAAAACAGAAACACCAAAAACAGAAGAGCCTAAGAAAGAAACACCAAAGACAGAAGAGCCTAAGAAAGAAACACCAAAAGCTCCTGATTTAACAAAAGGTGCTTTAAATAATTTCAATGATGATACCGAAACTGACATAGATACAACAGTTGATGAGGATACAGTTGTTGAAACTGAAGATATTGTAAATGTTGCTAGTGAAACTGACTTGATTGAAGAAATTTCAGTAACATCAGATTTCTTTACAGATGGTGTTGATTTAGATGATTTAGAAAGTTACCTTGATGATGATATGGGAATTGACTTAAAAGAGAGCAATGATATACACACAGAAGAGAAAGCGATAGCTAGAGGTGTATCTTCAATTGCCCCTTAATTTAATTTGAAAGGTAAAATATGAAAAGCTTTTTAATATATTTACTTTTATCTTTTAGTTTAAGCTCTACAAACCTCTATGCAGGGGTTTGTTATACAGCTAATAATGGTAATAAGGCAATAGGTGAACTTTCAAAAGAGATTTCAAATGATGTAAATAAAACTCAAAATAAATTAGTTGAGCTAAATGATGTAATAAAAGTAAGAAATAAAAAACTAGAGACAATTGCAATTTTACAAAATAAAATTAGACAAATAAAAGTAAAAAATTACACCATGTCAAAAAATATTTTACATAACATAAAAATAAAAAATCAATTAACAGATATTAAAATTTCTGTTATTAATAATTAGGAATTAACAATGGCTATTACAATTAATAAAGTTACTTTTTCAAGATTTATAGTTGACATGGATGATAATAATAATGTTAATATAGAGTTTACCAATGACGAGGGAAACTTAGAAAAATTAAAAATTGGAAAATCGGTTGATATGAAAATAACCGAAGATGATATATATTTAAAAGTTCGTGATGAAAATGCTATTTTTCCAAACTCATTGAGAACTTATACAAAAGATACTCTTTTTTTGGAAACTAATCCTATTGTTAAAAAAGCCTTATCTGAAATATACTCAATTTCAGAAAATCTTGAAAAAGAATTTTTTGCTATTAAGACGGGTAGCAATTATTATATTGGTGAAAAAATTGATAAGATGGAGTTGAAACTTCAAGCTTTAGATAATGTAGATAAACAAGAGGTAATGACTGAGACACAAAAGAAAACCAATTTAAAAGCATATGAAACACCTACAAATACATATGATATAATTTTTGCATTAAAGCAAAAATTCTACTTGTCTGAAATTTTAGATAAAAGAGCTAAAAATTTAAGAACTTCAATTATAAGAAACCTAAAAGAAGAGATTAGAGAATTAAAAAAGAAAAATGAAAAAAGTCATATTCAAGATAAATTACTTTCTATAGTAGAAAATAAAACTTCTAGTGTACTGATATTGAATAGCCTAGAGGCTAGTTTTTCAAGAGCCAAACAAGCTCAACTAGAAACCTCATTAATAGAGAGTGAAAAAATAATTAATGAATATCTAAATGAGAAATACCCTAGTTTTATTGAATCTGCAAAAAAACTTGGTGAAGCTACTTACCCTTTTGAATTATTAGAAGAATCAGAAAAACAAGCGTTACCAACGATTCCATTTATAGACCTACAAGCAGGTAGTGGTGATGGTATTTTAAAATCGGCTACTAATTCATCTTTTCCTATGATATTGCAAGGAACTGAACTAAGAAGTAAAGAAAATTTAGGTTTTAATGATGAAAACCTTGATGAGAGATATCAAGTTAGAACAGAAATAAACTTTTTAGCTCATGATAGTGATTATGAAAAAACTTTTAATAGTGGACAATATTTTAATGCTATGATAAATACTCCTATTTATTTAAATCCTCCATATAATGCCGAGAATCAAATAGCCAAGCGTTCTATAGAGGTATTAGCAAACAAACAACAATTTTATGGACTTTTTCCAACCTCTATGAAGTCTTTTATTGCTGATAATTTAAATGGCTATATTTTTGAAGTGTCAAGAGAACTTACGGGATATACTGACCCTGCAACACCTGAAAAATTTCTATTTGTTTTAGGTAAAAGATTTGATGAATCTTCTTTTTTTGGAAAAGAACAAAATAGTCTATTTGATGAAGCTTTAAAATCTAAGAAAGTTTTTATGAAAAATTTAGCTTCTTTAAATGTAGAAGATGCAGTTAAAGAGATTTCTATTGAGCTAAATAAAAATCTCTCATCATATAACTATAAGAATTTCGTAAAACAGATTTTTGATTATCATGTGGCTGACAGCAATAGAGCTTACCTTTTACAAGGTCTTTTGAGTAGAAATATTAATTTAACAAAAGAGGTTTTAGAAAATTCAGAAAAATTAAAAGAACAATTTAATAATAAAAAAGAGTTGATACAAAAAGAGTTTGGCTCTGAAAAAATGTTAAAAAAAGAGGCTATTTTTCCTGATGTTCAAATGTATAGTGATGATTCAAAGATTGCAAGATTAGATTTTAAAACTGTTGTCAGTAATCAGGGTTTACTGGTTGCATATAGAGATAATTATCCTGAGATATTAGATATTGTAAAAAAGATATCAAAAGAAGAGGGTTTAGAGATTGATATTCAAAAAAGCAATACCTCATTGTATGATTTAAGTAATCCTAAAAAACCATTAAAAAAAGATAAGGTAACAACTAAAAATATTGGTTTAATGAAAAATTACTACTTACCATCTAGTTTTGCATTGGCTAAAAATGAAAACAAAGCTCATATTTTATCTATCATAAAAAATGTTTATGAAACTTTAGGTTCACCATTAAGCTCTCAGCATGAAAGAAGTTTAAGTCTTATTATTAATAAATCAACAAGACTTATTACAAAATTAGAAGC
>CBFIGT010000173.1:0-3830 GCA_965662175.1 Arcobacter sp.
GCAATTCTTTTGGTAAATGTGATATTTGCTGTTGTTGTTGGTTATACTAACTATGCAGCTATGCAAAGAATTGTAGGTGGTATTAAGCGTTTTGATAAATATTTTTTAGATATTATGGACTTTATGTTTTATAAAACAAATAGAGTACAAAAAGCTAGATTTATGAAAAATGATGAAATTGGATTAATTTTAACTCAAATGAATTCTCATTTTGAAAAAATTGACCAAACTAGAAAAAATGATATGAAAGTTCTAGGTGAGATTATATTAGCCTTAGATAAAATTCAAAAAGGTACATATCACTGTAAAGTAAAATCAACAACTGATAACTTTATGATTAGAACTTTGGCAAAAACAGTAAATATAATGATAGATAATCTTCAAAGAAATATGACAGATGTTAAAGATAGATTACAAGAGTATACACATGATGATTATAGAAATAGTGTTAAAGTGGATGATAAATTAACAGATGAATTAAAAGCTGTTATGGAGAGTGTTAATATTTTAAGAAATACACTAGCAAAGAATTCTCAAACTAATTTAGATAATGGTGCTTCATTATCTAAAAATTCAAATATAATGAATATCTCAATGGCAAATTTAGCAAAAAAAGCAAATGAACAAGCAGCCTCACTTGAAGAAACAGCAGCTGCTCTTGAAGAGATAACATCACTTACGAGAAATAATGCTGAAAATGCAAATAAAATGGCATCACTTGGAATAACTGTAAGAAAATCAGTTACAAATGGTCAAGAATTAGCAAGTCAAACGGCTAGTTCTATGGGAGAGATTAATGAAAAAGTTACATCAATTAATGAAGCTATAAATGTTATTGACCAAATAGCATTCCAAACAAATATCCTAAGCTTAAACGCAGCGGTTGAAGCAGCAACAGCAGGTGAAGCTGGAAAAGGGTTTGCTGTAGTTGCTCAAGAGGTAAGAAATCTAGCTTCAAGAAGTGCTGAAGCTGCTCGTGAGATAAAAGCTTTAGTTGAAGATGCAAATGAAAAAGCAAATAGTGGAAAACATATTTCAGATGATATGATAAAAGGTTATAATGAACTTTATAATGATATTGAAGAAACTATACATATTGTTGAAGATGTAAGTCAATCCACAAATGAACAGATGGCAGGAATTCTTCAAATAAATGATGCAATGAATACCTTAGATAAGGTGACACAACAAAATGCAAGTGAAGCTAATAGTGTATTAAAAGTTTCAGAAGAGCTCTCTTCTTTAGCTGATAGATTACTTAATGATGTAAAAAATAAAAAGTTTGATTAAAGGTTTTTTTATGGCAGCAGGACAAGAAACAGTATTAGATGAGTATGCGTTTTTAGTAAGTGAAACAAATGAGAGAGGAATAATCTCTTTTGCAAATGATGATTTTTGTGCAATTGCAGAGTATAGTTTAGAAGAGTTAGTTGGACAGCCTCACAATATGGTAAGACATAAAGATATGCCAAAAGCAGCATTTAAAGATTTATGGGAGAGTGTAAAACGAGGAGATATCTGGACAGGGTATGTAAAAAATGCTACAAAATCAGGTGGATATTATTGGGTATTTGCAACAGTTTATCCTTTTAAAACTTGTAGTGGCTCAAATGGATTTTTATCTTGTAGAAGAAAAGCTAGTGTTGAAGAGATATCTGAATATACAAAACTTTATAAACAAATGAGAGAAAAAGAGTAAACACCACTCCCTAGAAAGGAAAATTCATGAATAGAAGAGAGTTCCTTGAAAATAGTACTAAAGCTGTAACTTTTGCAGCTTTAGGATTTCCAAATATAATAAAAGCATATAATAAAAAACCTACAATAAGAGTTGTAGGAACTCATGTTACACTACAAGAAAAAATAAGAGTACAAGCCCAAAAAGATTTAGATATAAATATAGAGTTTTATCCAGGTGGAAGCGCTAAAGTACTTTTACAAGCAGCAACAGACCCTTTCTCTTTTGATTTATATGAACAATGGTCAAATAGTATAAAGATTTTATGGCAAGCAAAAACTATCCAAGCAATTGAAACATCAAAAATAAAATATTGGAATGAAATAAATGATTTAACTAAAAAGGGAAAAATTAGTGAAAATGCTAAAATAGGATTAGGGGATTATCCAAATAAACTTCTTTATGTTCAAAAAGATAATAGCATAGGCTCTAAACAGAGTGATAAAATAAGTTTTTTGCCCTATGTACACAATACTGATTCTTATGGCTATAACTCAAAATATGTTGAAAAAAAAGTTCCCTATGAAACTGAGAGCTGGGCTAGACTTTTAGATGATGAGCATAAAGGGAGAGTTGCTATTGTAAATGCTCCAACAATAGGTCTTTTTGATTTAGCTTTAGCTGTTAAAGCCAAAGGGTATATGGATTTTAAAGATATGGGAAATATGACAAAATTTGAACTAGATGAACTTTTTAATATTTTGATTAGAAAAAAAAGAGAGGGTCATTTTAGGGGATTTTGGACATCTGTTCCCCACTCAGTTAATTTAATGGCAAGTAATGAAGTTACAATTCAAAGTATGTTTTCACCTGGTGTCTCAGCATTAAATGGAATGAATATTCCATGTGTATATGCCGCACCAAAAGAGGGATATAGAGCTTGGCATGGTGTTATGTGTTTATCAAAAGAGACAAAAGGTGAACAAAAAGAGGCAGCTTATGCTTTTATGAATTGGTGGCTTTCAGGATGGGCTGGAGCATTTATTGCAAGACAAGGATATTATATATCAAACCCTTTGCGTTCTAAAAAATTTATGTCTGATAATGAGTGGGATTATTGGTATGAGGGTAAAGTTGCAAAAACTCCTCTTAGGGGAACAGATGGAAATATATCTGTAAAAGAGGGTGAGATTAGAAGCGGTGGTTCTTATATAAAAAGATTTGAAAACATAGCAATTTGGAATAGTGTAATGGATAGTTATGAGTATTCATTACAAAAATGGAATGAGTTTGTATTAGCATAAGGAATAGCAATGATTGATTTTTTTATAAATAATTTCTCTTTAAAAAATAGAATCTATTTGGGTTATTATTTAGCTATATTTGTATCTTTTGTTGTGGGAATTTTATATCTATTCTTTTTTACTAATTTAACAAAAAATTTAGAGCATCTTCTATCTTTTAATAAAAAATCATCTTCAATATTTCAACTTAACAATGATATTTCACAACTGCAAAGAAATGCCATACTTTTTACATATCAAGGATATGACTCTTCATCTTTAAAAGTTGATGAGATATATATACATTTGATTAAAAATATTGATGAAAACTTTAGAGAAGATGATGAAATTCAAACTATTATAAAAATTATTGAAGAGAATTCAAAAAGTTATTACACTCAATTTCAATTATTAAAAAAACAAAGAGTAAAACAAAAATATATTACAGAAGTTGTGCTTGTTGAGATATTTGATAAGATAGAAAATTTACTTAATCAATTAAGTGAGAATGAGTTTAAAAATACTCTTTATCCCATATTAAGTGAGTTTTTAATTATTGAAAAACATATTAATAGGTATTTTAATAAATATGAGTTTAGTGATTCAAAAAAAGTAATAGAGCATATGGATTTAGCAAATAATAAAATCAAAAAACTATTAGCTTTAAAAACAATTAGTAATAATACAAAAAATAAATTAGAAGATATTAGATTTTTAATGGAAGATTATGAGCTTAACTTCAATGAAGCAATGCAGCGAAGTCGGGGTTTTTTATATTTAGTAAATGTAGTATTATCTTCCCATGCATATGAAATGCAATACCAATCAAATAAATTAGCTAAATTAATAAAGCTAAATACAACAAAAAT
>CBFIGT010000174.1:0-3697 GCA_965662175.1 Arcobacter sp.
TTTCAAAAGTTGAGTATGCATCATCATATAAAGAGTTAATAGATTCTCTTCCTACAACCATAACATTACCTTTGTAAAGTTTAAGTTTTACATTACCCTCTACATTTTTTTGAGTTGCATCGATTGCTGCTTGTAACATCTCTCTTTCAGGAGAGAACCAATATCCTTGGTAGATTAACTTAGCATATCTTGGCATTAACTCATCTTTTAAGTGAGCAGCTTCCCTATCTAAACAAATAGACTCTATTGCTCTATGAGCTTTTAACATAATTGTTCCACCTGGAGTTTCATAACAACCACGAGCTTTCATACCTACATATCTATTTTCAACAATATCAACTCTTCCAATACCATGTTTATTTCCATATTGGTTTAGTTTTTCAAGTAAAGTAGCTGGAGTCATCTCTTCACCATTTATAGCAATTGGATCTCCATTTTTATATGTTAATGTAATATATTCAGCCTCATTAGGTGCTTCTTCTGGAGAGTTTGTCCATAACCACATAGAGTCTTCAGGTTCATTGTTTGGATTTTCTAAATGTAATCCCTCATATGAAATATGTAGTAAGTTTGCATCCATAGAGTAAGGACTAACAGCTGGATTTCCATCTTTATCAAGATGTTTTTGAGCAATTTCAATACCATGTTTTCTAGCATAATCAAGTAAACTCTCTCTTGAGTTTAAATCCCACTCTCTCCAAGGAGCTATAACTTTAATATCAGGTCTTAATGCTAAAGCACCAATTTCAAATCTAACTTGGTCATTTCCTTTTCCAGTTGCTCCATGAGATACAGCTTCAGCACCTTTTTCATTTGCAATATCAATAAGTTTTTTAGCAATAAGTGGCCGTGCTATTGAAGTTCCTAATAAATACTCACCCTCATAAATAGCATTTGCTCTAAACATAGGGAAAACATAATCTTTTACAAACTCTTCTTTAATATCTAAAATAAAAATATTTTCTGGTTTAATTCCACAAGCTAATGCTTTTGTACGTGCAGGTTCAACCTCTTCACCTTGACCTAAATCAGCCGTAAAAGTAATAACTTCAGCATTATATTCATCTTGAAGCCACTTTAAAATAATAGAAGTGTCAAGTCCACCACTATAAGCTAATACTACTTTTTTAATATCTCTTTTACTCATAAATTAATCCTATGTTTCGTAAATTTTAAGGGTCACATTTTATCTAAACTTAGCTATAATCTCGTTTATGAGAATAGATAAATTTTTAAACGCAGTTAATATAACCAAAAGAAGAGCAGTTGCTGAAGATATGCTTGAGCATAAAGTTGTTTCAATAAATAATCAAATAGTTAAAAAAGCTAAAGAGGTTAAAGTAGGAGACATTATTGAAATAAAATATTTAGACTATACAGATGAGTTTAAAGTTTTACAAATACCAACTACAAAGTCAACTCCAAAATCAAAACAAGCAGAGTTTGTAATTCAACTAAAAGGGAAAGATAATGTTTTACCAAGATAAATTAAAATTTGATGATATATTTGAAAATAGACTACCTCAAGAAGAGGTAAGAGAATATTTAATAAAACTTTATGAAGATGGTGAAACAGCTGAGCAAATAGCAGCAGCTGCTGATGCTATGAGAGATCATTTAATTCCTTTGCCTATTCATTATGACTTAAAAACTAAATTAATAGATAATTGTGGAACAGGTGGAGATAAATCAAATAGTTTTAATATCTCTACTACTGTTTCAATTTTAATTTGTGCTTGTGGCTCAAAAGTTGCTAAACATGGGAATAGAAGTATTACTAGTAAATCAGGAAGTGCTGATATGCTTGAGGCTTTGGGAATTAATTTAAATTTAAATTTAGAACAACAAGTTGAAATGTTAGAGAAAACTGGTTTTGTATTTATGTTTGCACAAAATCATCATCCTGCAATGAAACATATTATGCCAATTAGAAAATCAATACCACATAGAACTATCTTTAATATTTTAGGACCACTATCAAATCCAGCAACTGTTTCAAAACAGCTTATTGGTGTTTTTAGCCAAGATTATATTCATAGAATTATTACAGCACTTAGTCTTCTTGAGACAAAAAAAGCTATGGTAGTAAGCTCTAAAGATGGTATGGATGAGATTTCTATTAGTGATATTACATATGCAACTATTTTAGAAAATCAAAGAACAAGTGATATTATAATTGATCCAAGAGAGTATGGCCTTGGAATTTATCCTAAAGAGGATATTGTAGGTGGAGATGCACTTGAAAATGCCCAAACTACAAGAGATATATTAGAAAATAAAATCAAAGGTGCTAAACTTGATATTGTACTTATAAATGCAGGAGCTGCATTATTTGTCGATGGAATTGCAAAAGATATTGATGAGGGTATAAAAATAGCTAGAGAAGCTATTGTTTCAGGGAAAGCAAAAGAGAAATTAAAAGAGTTAATTAAAGTTTCTCAAAATTTAAAATAATAGGAAAATTTTGAATAGAATTGAATTTATATTAGAAGAGAATCAATTAGAAAAGATTGTAAAAAAGATTGATGAATTATCAAAACTTGAGGATACAATTATTTTACTAAGGGGAGATTTAGCAAGTGGTAAAACTACTTTAGTAAAAGAGTTTGTTAAATATTTAGGAATAAGTGATTTAGTTACATCTCCTACTTTTTCTATTCAGACTTTATATGGTGATAATATTTTTCATTATGATATTTATAATAAATCCTTAGAAGAGTTTATATCATTAGGACTTTTAGAAGAGTTTGAAAAAAGTGGAATTCATTTTGTAGAGTGGGGCGATGATAGATTTGATGAACTACTTGGTTCATATGGTTTTCACACAATAAGAGTAGATATAGAAAAACTAGAAAACAAAAGGCGATATATAATAAATGCATAAATTAGAAATAAAAGATATTACAAAAAATATCAAAAAAACACAAATACTTCATGGTATCTCTTTATATATTAACTCAGGTGAAATAGTTGGACTTTTAGGACCTAATGGAGCTGGTAAAACTACAACATTTTATACAGTTTGTGGATTAGTAAAACCAACAGCTGGAAATATTTACTTAGATGATATTGATATAACTTCCTTACCTTTACATGAAAGAGCATTAAAAGGAATTGGATATTTACCCCAAGAATCATCAATTTTCAAAGAGTTAAGTGTTGAAGATAATTTAATGTTAGCAGCTGAAATTATCACAAAAGATAAAAAAGAGCAAATAAAAAGAGTTGAAGAGTTACTAGAGGTTTTTAATATTGAGCCAATTAGACAAAGAAAAGGTGTTTCTTTATCAGGTGGTGAGAGAAGAAGAACAGAAATAGCTAGAGCACTTATATCTAAACCTAATTTTTTGCTTTTAGATGAGCCTTTTGCAGGAGTTGATCCAATTGCTGTAAAAGATATTCAAGAGATTATTAATCAACTAACACATAGAGGAATTGGGGTTTTAATTACTGACCATAATGTAAGAGAAACACTTGAGATTTGTGATAGAGCTTATGTAATGAAAAGTGGAGCACTTTTAGCTTCAGGAAATAGCGAAGAGATAAAAAGTGATGGTAGTGTAAGAGAGCACTATTTAGGAGAGAATTTTACGTTTTAAACGTAATTTACTCTGTTTTCACCTGTTTTGTGTGATAAGGCACACAAATGGTTTTCTAATTTTTCATAGCATCTAAGATTTGTTTTTGTATGTCTGAT
>CBFIGT010000175.1:0-3539 GCA_965662175.1 Arcobacter sp.
GTTTAACTTTAAGGCTTCAAAAATATCATCTAAAGAGTCAAACTCAAGAATTCTTACATGATTTGAGTACTCTTTTCTAATATATTTTGCTAAAGGTGAATTAAAAAGAAGTCCTATTTTTTTATTATGTAAGCTTTCAATGGATTCAAAAATAAAATTCTTATTACTTATTAAAGAGAAAGATTGTTGATTTATCTCTTTTTCTATAGTTAAAAAGTTTTTTCTACTATTTTCATCATTGCTAATATCTATTACTAAATCTATATCTTTATCAAGTAAAAGATTTTTACTTGATTTACTATTTTCTGAAATAAAAACTGTTTCCAAAGCAATTTTATTGGATAATAGTTTTAAATAATCTACAAAAAAACCCTCTTTTTCATTGTTATTATCAAATATTAGTGGAGTAAGCTCTTTATTCGCAATAATATAGACCCTTTTTTTATTTTTAATATAATCTTTTTCCTCTTTATTTAGTATGATTTGTAAATTATCATATGTTTTATTATTCATCCATTTTTCAGAAATTTTATTTTTCTCTTCAAAACTAATTTTGTTTAGTGATTTATTGATAATATCTCTTAATGGAGCATAATCATCTCTTATTGCCATAAATATTTCATTTTCATTAAGATTAAAACTAGTTTTTGCTTCTAAGCCTGTAATGTTATATTTGTTGAGAATATAAGTAAAAATTGTATTATTTGATATACTTGCATCAGCTTTATTTGTAATAACAGCATCAATTGCACTTAAAACATTTTTTACATTTAAGATATTTATTTCTGGATATTTATTTTTAAGATTTTCAGCTTGGATATAACCCTCAGGTATTGCAACTGTTTTTCCATATAAATCTTTAATATTATTTATGTTTGAAGACTCTTTTGCAAAGATATAGTCTCTAATTTTTAAATATGAGTTTGAGTAAAGTAGATATTTTTCTCTATCTTTTGTTTTCGCAAGAATTGGAAGTAAATCTATTTTTTTATTTTTAACATTTTTTAATAAATTAGTCCAAGAGTCAGGAGAATATTTAAATTTTAATCCACTAATCTCTTCAATTTTTTCTAAATAGTCTTTTGCTAAACCTGAATATTTATTATCTTCATAAAAGTCAAAGGGAGGCCAATCTTTTTCAACACCAACATGTATAATAGGATGGGCTTTTATAAATTGTTTCTCTTTTTCGCTAAGATTAATAAGAGAAGATGCAAATAAAATATTTACGAAAACAAAAAAAAGTAAGATTATTTTTTTCAAAAAAATCCTTAACAAGTTAATAGTTGGGATTATAACATGTTAAGGTTTATAAATTGGTTATTAAATATTTTTAGTTTTTAAGAAAACCAACTTTTTACTTTATCAAACATACTTTCGAAGTTTGATTCATGTGGTTTACTCTCAATTCCAAAACTCTCTTGAAGTTTTTCTAATAACTCTTTTTGTTTTTCATTTATTTTTTTAGGATATTGTATTTTAATTTGAACAATTAAATCACCTTTTCCTCTTCCTTGAACTGATTTTACACCCTCATTTTTAAACTTAAACTGCTCTTTATCTTTTGCACCTTGTGGAATTTCTAAAGATAATTCACCTCTAAGTCCTGGTATTGTAATAGTATCTCCTAAGGCAACTTGAGTAAAGAATAAAGGAACTTCAATATAAATATCATCTTCATGTCTAATAAAGTGCTTATCCTCTTTTACATTAATTTGTAAATATAAATCACCCCTTGAACCATCAGGTGCAATATTTCCTTTATTTGAAACTCTAATTCTATTTCCATTGTTTACACCCTCAGGAATATCTACTTTGAATTTCTCTTCTTTCTCTTCATAACCATTTCCATCACACTTCTTACACTTATCAGCTGCTGCTTCACCACTTCCATGACAAGATGGACATGTTTGAGCAAAAGTCATAAAACCTTGTCTAGTATGAACTTGACCTTGACCTGCACATGTTTTACAAGTTGCTAATTTACCATCTTTAGCACCTGTACCTTTACATGAATCACAAGCTGTTTTATATTTATAAATAACATCTTTTTTGCATCCAAAAACAGCTTCATTAAACTCAACTTTTAGCTCAACACCAATATCAAGATTATAGTTGTATGTTTTTCTTTGACGGCTTCTTCCACCACCAAATCCACCAAATCCTGATTGTCCAAACATCTCTTCAAAGATAGAACCTAAATCATCAAATCCACCTGAAAAACCACTATGACCTCGTCCATGACCCTCTAGGCCTTGTTTACCATATCTATCATAAAGCGCTTTTTTCTCTTCATCACTTAAAACTTGGTACGCTTCATTAACAGCTTTAAATCTCTCTTCGGCCTCATTGTCACCTGGATTTTTATCAGGATGGTACTTCATCGCCATTTTTCTATAAGCTTTTTTTATAGTACTTTTGTCTGCATCTTTTGTAATTTCTAATAGTTCGTAATAATCTATGTCTAACAAAGTATTTCTCCTAAAATATGTAATTTGACGCGATTTTATCTAAAAAAATATAAATCTTTGATATAATCCAAACTATGAAATTAGGCTTAAATAAATTTTATGATCTTGTCGATGCATTTGAATCTTTACCAACTATTGGTAAAAAAACCGCTCAGCGATTGGCTTATCATATAGTAATGAATGATAATTATTGTGGTATAAAAATTGCTCATAGCATCGAAAATGCTCTTAAATCCATAAGAAAATGTACAACTTGTGGTTGTATGAGTGAGCATGAAATTTGTGAAATATGCCTTGATGAAGATAGAGAAAGTAGCATATTATGTTTAGTGCAATCTGCTAAAGATATTTTTACCATTGAAGAATCAAAACAGTTTAGTGGAAAATATTTTGTTATTACTCATTTAGAAGAAGAGGTAATAAATAGATTATTAAATTTTGTTGCTATTAATAATGTAAAAGAGGTTCTTTTTGCAATAACACCATCTTTAGCAAATGAAGCATTTATTCTTTTTATTGAAGATAAATTAAAAGATTTTGATATTCGCTTTACAAAAATTGCTCAAGGTGTACCAACAGGTGTTAGTTTAGAGAATGTTGATATTTTATCTTTAGCAAAAGCTATTGAAAGTAAAGTACTTATTTAGGTTTTATGATGGTTGAAAGAATTATTTGTCAAAAATGTATTTACTACTATGTTACTTGGCAAGATAATAAATCCCATGGATGCAAAGCATATGGATTTAAATCACAACAGCTACCTAGTGTTGTTGTAAAAAATAGTAGTAGACAAGATTGTGTATTTTATACAAAAAAAGAGAATACCAAATAGGAATAGTTATTGACTTTTGAAAAAGAGATAAAATTATTAAAAGAAAACCGAATAAAAGTTTTTAGATATTTATTAGTTGATGATAAAATAAATGATATTTTAATAAGCAATAATATTGAAGTAAAAATTTTTTTAAAAGATTTTATAGTTTTAATTTTTGATGAGATTTTAAAAAGTCTGGAGAGTTCTAAAAAAGTTGTTCTTGATAATACTCTTTTAAAAAGTAGTATTTTTTT
>CBFIGT010000176.1:0-3423 GCA_965662175.1 Arcobacter sp.
AATTATTATAATTTCAGCAGCACTTTTTATCTATTTTAACAATAGAAGAAAAGATAAACTAAGAGCTTATGAGGATAATTTAGATAAATATTTTAGACAAAAAGATAGGGATGCAAAACTACAAATTGCTAATAAAATTATTGATACAATTGCCCAAGGGAAACTTTCAAAAGAGCAAGAAATTAGATTAATAGGTGCCTTATCAGAAGAAAAAATTCCACAAAATATCTCAAGTGAACTTGAAACTTTAGAGAAAAAAGATGATGAAATTATTCAACTTGAATTTGATGAGAATAAAAGTAAGAAAAAGAAAAAGAAGAAGAAAAAACTATAAACTAGCTAGTTTTAAAATAATCTCTTTCGCTTCTTTATCATCAAAAAATATATTATTATGTAAATCTTTACTAATATGTTTTAACAACTGACTCTTTTTTAACATTAATTCTTCTTTATTATCTTTGTTATTTTCTATAACTTCAAGTACCAATTTTTCATATCCATTTATAATATCCTCTTTAGTTAGAGCCGATGATTTTGTATTTGAAGAGTTTTTTTTAAACTGTTTTACCACTAAAACAACTAATGCTACAGTTAATATAAGAAAAATAAGTATTGATATACTATCCACTTTTGACCTTTTTGTTTGATTATATTAAGTTTTAGTTAAAACTAACTTGATATATTTTCACTATCAAAAAGGGTATAACATATATGAAAAATAATACAAACAATCAAAATTTAGTTTTACTAGCTTTTATAGTCTCTTTAATAGCAACACTTGGAAGTCTTTTTTTCAGTGAAATTATGGAGTTTGTTCCTTGTACAATGTGCTGGTATCAAAGAATATTTATGTATCCACTTGTTTTAATATTTTTGATAAATCTACTCTATCCTGATGATAAACTATTTAAATATAGTTTTCCCCTTGTAATAACAGGTTTAGCTTTCTCTATTTATCATAATTTATTAATGTTTGGACTTATAAATGAAGATATGGTTCCTTGTGTTCAAGGTGTTCCATGTTCTACTGTTTATATAAATTGGTTAGGATTTATTACTATTCCATTTTTATCATTTATATCTTTTTTAAGTATATTTTTATTACTCTTAATTTTTAAAAAAAATCAATCAAAGGCTTAAATATGAAACTATTCAAAGTTTTACTAATTGCACTATTATCAACTTTTTTTATGGCATGTGAAGATGAAGCACAAACTGTTGTGAAAGAGACTCCTAGTTTTCTAGAGTTAAAAGAGAAAAAAAATGAAAAGGTTTATACGCTAAAAACTATTGAGGGTAAGGAGATAAAGTTTGAGTATGAGAATAAAATACTTACATCAAAAGAGTTAAATGGAAAAATAGTTTTATTAAACTTTTTTGCAACTTGGTGTCCACCATGTAAAAAAGAGATTCCTGTATTTAATAAAATAGCAAAAATGTATCCAGATGAGTTCATAATAATATCTGTACTATTTCAAGACCCTATTGAAATGATTGGATTAAAAGAGTTTATAAAAGAGTACAAAATAGAATTTCCTGTAACAGTTGGTGATGAAAATAATAGATTAGCAAAAGATATTAATAATATAAAACAAATACCTGAATCATTTCTATTTACAAAAGATGGTATTTTAATTGAGCAGTTTTTAGGTGAAGTTGATGAAAAAATTCTAATTAACTATCTAGAACAATTAAAATAATAAATTTTTTTAAATTGAAAAGAAATTTCAACTTTTTTATACTTCTTTTTTGGCATAATCGCTAAATTAAAGGATTTAAACAAATGAATAAAATAAAATTATTTTTATTATTAGCAATTACTATATTAATACAAGATTTAAGTGCAAACATTGAAAAAGTGGAGAATACTTATAATCAAGAAGACCTTCTAGTTGGTTATTATGGAAGACCTTATTCAAAAGCTTTGGGTGTTCTTGGAGTTCATGATATTGATACATTAGTTAAACTAATGAGAGATAAGAAAAAAGAGTTTGAAGAGATAACAACACAAAATATTGTTCCTACTTTTCATATTATCAAAGATATTGCAACAAAAGAACCAGGTAATGATAATGATTATATAAAACCTCTTAATGAAGCAATTATTATGGATTATATAAAAAGAGCACAAAAAGAGAATTTTGCTGTTATTTTAGATGTTCAATTAGGAACAATGACTCCCCTAGAAGCTGTAAAACCAATCTTAAAATTTTTAAAATATCCAAATGTACATATAGCACTTGACCCTGAATTCAAAATCCCAACACATAGACGTTATCCTCCTGGAAAATTTATCGGACATATTTTTGGAGAAGATGTTAATAAAGTGCAAGAAGCTATGCAAAACTTTTTGATTGAAAATGGAATTGAGGGTAAAAGAATGCTTTTAGTTCACATGTTTCATAAAAGAATGTTAAGAAAAAAAGAGGATGTTAAAAATTATGATTTAATAAATCTTACATTTAATGTAGATGGTCATGGAAGAGCACATACAAAAATTAGAATTTATAACTCTTTATATAATGAAGAAGCAAACAAAATAGCACAAGGTGGTTTTAAAATATTTTTTAAAAATGATAAAAAACCACTTATGAATCCTAAGCAAATTTTAGGAATGGAACCTGTTAAAGGTTCAATTATATGGGCAAAACCAAACTATATTAATTATCACTAATTAATATAGTTATTTTTTCAACTTCACATAATCCTCTTTAATTCTTTTCGCTAATTGATGAACAGCCATTACATAATAAGTACTTCTATTATAAGTAGTAATTACTTTAAAATTTTTAGTTCCATACCAAAGTTCATCTTCTTTTTCATTTTTTAACTTAATCAATGATACTTTTCCATTATAATTAAACTTTTCAAATGGTCTAATTCCCTTTAAATCAACTCTATTATAAAAGGTTTTATAACCTGTTTCATACTTATCAAATCTTTTTCCCTCAAATGAAACTTTTGTAGCAACAGGCACTCCTCTCTCCCATCCTGAAATCCTTAAATAGTTTGCAACACTTCCAATTGCATCAATTGCTTTATCTAATCTTATTTGCCCATCATTATCAAAATCAACAGCAACTTTTTCAATCATACTTGGCATAAATTGACAATATCCAATAGCCCCTGCAAAGGAGCCTTTTAACTCTTTTGGATCAATTTTTTCTTTTTTTACCATTAATAAATACTCTTCTAACTCTTTTTTAAAAAACTCATTTCTTCTATTTTCTTTAAATGATAAAGTTGACAAAGTATCAAAAGTGGGATGTTTTCCCATAAATCCACCAAAATTACTCTCAATACCAATAATAGCAACTATATACTCACCTGGTATTTTATACTCTTTATAAGCCTTATGAATTGCATCATTATATTTTACTAAAAAATCAACTCCAGCTTTAACTTTTTTTTCTGCTAAAAAAC
>CBFIGT010000177.1:0-3402 GCA_965662175.1 Arcobacter sp.
AATTAGGAGTTTATATGAAAAAAATATTAAAAACAGTCGCTTTAACAACTATGCTTTCAGCTTCACTTTTTGCTTCATCTGAGTTAACTAAAAATGAAGTTAGTGAAATCGAAAAAATGCCAATTTTAACAGGTTCTGGTATTGAAGTTTTAAAAGCTTATAAAGATGGTGATTTTATATTATTAAGAGCAAATATTCAAGGAAATATGCAAGAGTTAGTTTTAACAGCTGATAAAAAACATTTAATTGCAGGAAAAGTTTATAACACTACAACAGGTGAAGAGTTAGCTATTCCAAATGATGTTTCTATTTTAAAAGGAAATGAAGCTTTAACATATGGTACAGGAAAAGATGTATATTATCTATTTACAGACCCTGAGTGTCCATATTGTAAAAAGTTTGAATCATATTTCCCACAAATAGAGAAAGATGTTCAAATAAAAGTTTTCTTTTTCCCTTTAAGTTTTCATAAAAATGCAGTTGCTTTAACACACTATATTTTATCAAATAAAACAAATGATGGAAAAGTAAAAGCTATGTTAAATGCTGATGTTAATAATGAAGATTTTAAAAATAAGAAATTTACAGATGCTCAAAAATCAAAATTTGACAAAATGATAGCTGATAATATGAAATTAGGTGATGAGTTAGGTGTAAGAGGAACTCCTGCACTTTTTGATATAAATGGAAAATCATTATCTTGGGTAAATGTTCTTCAAAGATATGGGGTAGAAGTTAAATAATATATGCAAGAGATATTTAAAAAGTTAGATTTAGAAGAGTATATTAATAATTTTTCAAAACTATTTGCAAGAGAAAAGCTTGTAGTTTTGGAAGGTGATATAAATCTTCACCATAGATTGATAAATCAGTTATCAAAGTATGATTTAAAAGAGCCACAAAAAGTTGAAAATCTTGATGGTAAAATAGTTCATATTCAAAAACAAGGTGTTTTAAGATTAGATGATATTTTTGAGTTTGTAAAAATTTTTAGATATTTTATCTATCTTAAAAGATTTAATTTTGAAGATAAATTAGCTGAATGGATAGATAGAGTTATTATTCCAAATGATATTTTAAAAATTGAAGATTATTTTGATTCAAAAGGTAGTTTAAAAGAGGGCATTGATGAAGATTTAGATTTAATCAAACGTGCTTTGTATACAAATAAAGATTTAATCAAACAAGCTTTGCATAAATCCATAAACAATAGCAAACTAAGACCTTATTTAGTGGATTCTCAAGTTCATTATGTAAATGGCGAAGAGACACTTTTAGTAAGAGGTGGTTTTAATAATATTATTAAAGCAACTGTAGTTCATAGGTCAAACTCTGGATTTTTCTATATTTTACCCCACTCAATTAGTGAATTAAAGCAAAAACAATCTGATTTAAAAAATAGACAAGAAGAGGTGCTATTAAAAGTTTGTAAAACCATAACTTCTACATTTGAAAAAAACTTACTTTTTTTAAGATTTATAAACAAAGAGTTTGATAGGGTTGATCACTATTTAGCTAGGCTATTTTTTGCAAAACAGGGCGATAAAAACTTTATCATTCCCTCAAAAAATGCCAAAAATATTTTAAAAGATTTTGTTCATCCAGCACTTCATGATGCAAAACCAATTTCTATTGATTTTTCTAAATCAGTTATTATGATTACAGGGGTAAATGCAGGTGGTAAAACTATGATGTTAAAATCTATTTTATCATCAGTTGTTTTATCAAAATATCTAATACCTTTTAAAGCAAATGAAAGCTCATCAATAGGTCACTTTAAAAATGCTTTAGCAGTACTTGATGACCCTCAAAGTGTGAAAAATGATATCTCAACTTTTGCTGGTCGTATGGTTGAGTTTTCTAAACTATTTACTCAAAAAGATGTAATTGTTGGAGTTGATGAGATTGAGTTAGGAACTGATTCTGATGAAGCTGCAAGTTTGTTTAAGGTTATTATTGAAGAGTTAATAAGTAAAAATATAAAGATAATTATTACAACTCACCATAAAAGATTAGCAGCACTTATGGCTGCAAATGAACAAGTTGAACTAATAGCTGCAATTTATGATGAAGCAAATCAAAAACCAACTTATGAGTTTTTACAAGGAACAATAGGTCGTTCTTATGCTTTTGAAACAGCACAAAGATATGGGATTCCTATAAATGTCATAAAAAAAGCTAAAGAGGTTTATGGTGATGACCAAGATAAACTAAATGAACTAATTGAGAGAAGTTCTGCTTTAGAGATGGAGTACCAACAAAAAATAGCAAAACTTGATCTTGAAATAAGTGAACATCAAAGATTAAATAAAAATCTAAAAGAGACAAAACAAGAGCTTGATGATCATATAAATAGTGAAAAATCAAAACTTCATAAAGAGTATAGTGATGCTAGAGATGAAGCTAAAAAAGCAATTAAAGCAAAAATATCAAGAGAATCTCACCAGCACTTAAATATTGCTCACAAAAAAGTAAAAGAGATAAAAACAGAAAAAGTCGAAGAGAAGTATGAGTTCAAAGCTGGAGATAGGGTTAAATATAAATCTTCAAAAGGTGAAATTGTTTCAATAAAAGGAAAAAAAGCTTTTATTGAAAATGATATGGGAATGAGACTTCAAGTTGATGTAAGTGAATTAAGACCATCAGGAAATGCACCAAAAGTTGTAGTTAAGAAAAAAACTACTGTAAATATACAAAAACCTGAATCAGGTCATGTAAGTTTAGATTTACATGGACAAAGAGGTGATGAAGCTGTTGAAAACCTAGATAAGTTTTTATCTGATGCTTTAATAGCTGGATTTGATGAAGTTTTAGTTTATCATGGAATTGGTACTGGAAAATTAGCTTATGCTGTTAAAAAGTTCTTAGACTCACATCCTAGTGTAAAAGGATATAGCGATGCCCATGCAAGTCAGGGTGGATTTGGAGCTAAAGTAATAAAACTTTAGTCTCCAAAGATATATAAAAACTACATATTTAACTCTTTTATTCTTACATCATTTTTACCAATAAACTCTTTATCATCAGCATTTTGAACAATTAGTTTTGCAATTTTATCTGTTATAACAGCTACATCGTGGGTTTGAGTTGCTATAGCTGCATTTTTTTGAGTTTGTCTATCTAGCATTGAAACAGCATCATTTATCTGTTCTATACCATGAAGTTGCTCTTTAGAACTAGACTCTACGCTATTTATTAATTCTATTGTTTCATTAATATTATTATTTAATTTTGAATAACCCTCTATCATTGTATTTGAAATTGATTTACCCTCATTTGCTTTTTGTGTGGCATTTTCAACTAATGTTTTAATTTCACGAGCAGCTTCAGCACTTCTTGCAGCTAGATTTCTTACCTCTTGGGCAACCACAGCAAAACCTTTTCCAGCCTCACCTGCAGTTG
>CBFIGT010000178.1:0-3343 GCA_965662175.1 Arcobacter sp.
ACAGGAATAGGAATTAGTAACGAGAAAATAAATAATATATTTGAAAGATATTACAGAGCAACATCTGAACAAGGTGGTTTTGGAATAGGTCTAAATATAGTAAATAGAATTTGTAGAAAATATAATATAAAAATTACTGTTGATTCTAAAATAAAAAATGGTACAAGTTTTACTTTATATTTTAAATAAATTCTCTATTGAATTTAAATATTTTATAATAGATAAATAATTACATGTTAACTACATAAAAAAGAAGTAGAATTCAAAAGGGTTATTTAGTACCTAAAAACATGTCGAAGAAACCCAATAAAACACTACGAATTTTTTCATATGCGCGAACACTTGTTAAATTTTTCATTCTTCGACATTTTTCTCCTCATTACCTCCACACTAGTTTGATATGATACAAAAAAAAGGAGTTATTATGTTTGATTTTATGAATATGAATTTTACATTATTTCATGGTTTTTCGATGTTTGTATTTTGGGCTATTTTATTTTATCTGATTTTCTCTGGATTAAAGAGTAAAGAAAAAACTTCTGCTATAGATATTATTAAAGATCGATTAGCAAAAGGTGAAATATCAAAAGAAGAGTTTGAATCATTAAAAACTACATTAAAAACGGAGATATAATTATGAAAAAAACAATTTTATTTTTAGGAATACTTGTTAGTTCAATTTTTGCAATGGAAGGCAAAACAATGACTGTCTATAAATCACCTTATTGTGAATGTTGTGCTAAATGGGTAGACATTATGAAAAGTAAAGGGTTTGAAGTAAAAACAATAATGACTAATGAAGTTAATATTATAAAACAAAAAGCTGGATTACAAGCTGGGCAAACATCATGTCATACAGCATTTGTTGATGGATATGTTGTCGAAGGGCATGTTAACTATTCTGCAATTAAAAAAATGCTAACAGAGAAACCTGACATTATTGGTATAACAGCACCAGGTATGCCAATAGGAAGCCCTGGAATGGAACAAGGAAATAAAAAAGATAAATATGACATTTTATATGTAAATAAAGATGGTTCAACTGGTGTATATGAATCTCACTAAATAAATCTATCTAATAAAAGGAACTGGTACTATGAAAATACTTTTACTCGAAGATGATGTAATTCTAAATGAAATTATTGAAGAGTTTTTATTAACGTTAAATTATGAAGTAGTAAGCACTCATGATGGAGAAATCGCTGAAGAATTAATTTATGAAGAGTTATATGATTTATTAATCTTTGATGTAAATGTACCTTCATTAAATGGATTTGCCTTATTAGAGAAATTAAGAAATAACAATATTAATATACCTACAATATTTATTACATCTTTAAATACTATTGAAGATTTACAAACTGGATTTAAAGTAGGTTGTGATGATTATATTAAAAAACCTTTTGAACTTGCTGAGTTATCTATAAGAATAAATAATATAAAAAAGTTAAAACAAATTGATTGTGAGATAAAGGTTAATATTACAGATAAAATGATCTATAATTTTAGTACAAAAATTATTTCTGGGAATAATAGTTCTTTTCAATTATCAAAAATTGAATCTAAAGTATTTGAATATTTTCTAAGAAATAAAAATAGAACGCTTTCAATAGAGGAAATTTCAATTAATAATTGGGCATATGATGAAATGCCAGAGCCAACCACAGTACGAACATATATAAAAAATCTTAGAAAAATTTTAGGGAATACAATGATTATAAATATTAAAGGAATTGGGTACAAATTAGTGGAATGAGCCTAAAATATAGACAAAAATTAATTCAGTTAATTAATATAACAATTTAGAGAAAATTGCAGATAATAATAATAATCTTCATTTCAAAAAATAAGTTCACTAACCTGTAGTTTTTGGAGAATGTTCCAAATTTCAAGTCTTTTTGGAATATTCTATTTTTTAATAAAAACTGCTCCAAATATAAGAGGTTATTGTCTAGTTTAGAGAGGAGATTCGAAATACTCTTTAATTTTTAGCAAATCTTTATTACAATACTATTTATCCCAAATCTATCTAATTTCGTGGTGATAGATTAATAGCAGTTTGTACACAACTTTGTAATGTTGTATTATCAGATATAATAGGTTTTATATTTTCAGGAAAATAGCTATTTGTCGTCTTACCAATACTTATAGCTTGAAAACTATCTTTCCAATTTACATTTTTAAAAAAACATTTAATAGTTGAGGGAGAAGAAAATATAATTATTGAATTATTTGGTAAATCAATTTTTTCTTCATATTCTACACATGATGTCTCATATATAGGGACATGGTCACAGTTTATACTATTTTCATTTAAAATAGAAATTAGGTCAGATACAATTTCTTTAGCACCAATATATGCTACTTTTTTATAATTAGATAATAACTCAACTAATTCAAGTGCAAATTCATTTCCGTGTTTTTCTTGACCAATAAACTTTAAATTTCCACCTAATCTTTTAATTTCTTTTGCTGTTTGTGTTGATATTGCATAAGATGGAATGTTTTTCCATTGTGATGTAATGTGATTAAGGTGGATTACTCCATTTTTAGAAGTGAAGATTATAGCATCATATTCATCTAATTCACTACTATCAATATTAGGAATAGTATTTATTAAAGGGATATTCTTAGCATATTTTACATACTTATCACTAAGAATATAAATATTTTTATTGATATTGCTAATATGATAATTTATATTTTTCACTCTTTGTTTCATATGTTCCACAAAAGTATCTTTATCTGATATAACGATATCTGAGTTTTCATCTATAAAGAACTGTATATTATTTTTTGAAAGTGTATACGTAAGTTTAATGAACTCTCTATAAACATAATCTTTGTTACTAGTTTGGTCTTTGATAAATTTGTTTTGGTATTTATCATATTCAAAATATAGTGGTTTTAAATTATTAAAAATTTCAGTTAAGTTATTCATCTCTTTCCTATTGTATTTTTTAAGTGATTTGATTTTATATAAAGTGTGTAATTAATCTTCTACAATTTTTAATGCTAAGTTTCTTACTACTGGTACAACAAAAATTGCTATTGGAAGATTAACTACAAATGCAGATGAAAATGCATTAAATATCCATTGATTAGTAAAGGTATCGACTATACCAATATTTACATAAGTGATAATTCCTGACATAATAAACGACATAAATAAAGCCATAATTGTTGCAAATACTAAATTAAAATACTTTTTATTTAGTTTATATTTCATAGTTTGAGTATATCTAAATTGATGATAGTTTTAACTTAGTTTGAATAATTACTATTATATATCTCTATCTAAGTTAATAATTTAATCATCAGAAAAACAAGTCAACAACCTGTA
>CBFIGT010000179.1:0-3303 GCA_965662175.1 Arcobacter sp.
AAGATCTCATAGTGAATCAATTACTGTTACTTTTAATGATGGTGTTGAAGTTGATGTAAATGCTGTAAGAGATGCTTTAGAAAAATTTGAAAATGTTGAAGTTATTGATGATTTAAAAAATAATGCTTACCCAATGCCAATTGTAGCAACTGATACAGATATTACATATGTGGGAAGAATAAGACGTGATATTTATGCTCCAAACGTAGTTCACTATTTTAATGTTGCTGACCAAGTTAGAGTTGGGGCTGCTACAAATGCTGTTAGAATCGGACTTAGATGGATTGAGATGGAGAGTGATATCTAATGCTTGAAAGAATTTTTGAGGGAGCTATGTGGAAAACTAGATTTCTAGTTATTCTAGCTGTAATTTTTGGGCTTATTGGTGCATTTGTTCTTTTTATAGTTGCTAGTATGGATATTTATCAAGTTTCAAAATATGCATTTGTAACAATTATTAATCACGCTCATCCTGAAAACTTTCATGAAGATATAGTAAGTGGAATTATTGGTGCTGTTGATTTATATCTAATCGCAGTTGTTATGTTAATTTTCTCTTTTGGTATATATGAGTTGTTTATTTCACCCATAGACCACTCAACACATGCAAAAGAGGACTCTAAAATATTATCAATAACTTCACTTGACCAATTAAAAGATAAAATAGCAAAAGTTATTGTGATGGTTTTAGTTGTAAACTTTTTTCAAAGAGTTTTACATACTGAATATAATGGTGCTTTAGAGATGTTATATTTTGCACTAGCAGTAACCGCTTTAGCTGTAGGACTTTTCTTTTTAGGAAAAGTTGGAAAAAAATAGATAAAAAAGGAAATAAATGTCAAAAATTTTTGTAGATGCATGTTTTAGAAAACCAACACCTTATACACCTGTATGGATGATGAGACAAGCAGGTAGATATCTTCCTGAATATATGGCTGTTCGAGCAAAAGCTGGAAACTTTTTAAACCTTTGTCATAATCCAGAACTAGCAGCTGAGGTTACTATTCAACCTCTTGATATAGTTGGAGTTGATGCAGCTATTTTATTTAGTGATATTTTAGTTATTCCAAATGAAATGGGAATGCACTTAGAGTTTATAAAAGGTGAGGGTCCAATTTTTAGAGACCCAATCGTAAATGAAGCTGATATTGATGCTTTAATTGGTGGAGATGAAGCAGCTTCAAAACTAACTTATGTTTATGAAACGATTAAATTATTGAAGCAACAACTACCAGAGGATAAAGCACTTATTGGATTTACAGGTGCGCCTTGGACTTTGGCAACTTATATGATTGAGGGTCAAGGGACTAAAACATATAATTTATGTAAAAAAATGATGTACTCAAATCCTGAGTTATTACATAAGATTTTAAGAAAAGTAACTGATGTGGTTAAAATCTATATGGAAAATCAAATCAAAGCAGGTGCTGATGTTGTACAAATCTTTGACTCATGGGCAGCAGCAATTGAAACAGGAAGATATGATGAGTTTTCTTGGAAATATATGGTTGAAATAGCTGAATATCTAAAAGAAAAATATCCACATATTCCTGTTATCATGTTCCCTAAAGGAATCCCTGCATTTATTGAAAGAGGTTTAGTATATGGAAACTTTGATGTATTTGGTGTAGATTGGGGAACTCCTATGGCACTTGCAAAAGAGAAACTAGGTGATAGATATGTTTTACAAGGAAATATGGAACCTTGTAGATTATACTCAAAAGAGGCAACTACCCAATGTGTTGAAGCTATTCAAAACATTATGCAAGGTGAGGGGCATATTTTTAACTTAGGTCATGGTATTTTACCTGATGTTCCAGTTGAAAATGCAATTCACTTTGTAAAAGAGTGTCAAAGAGTTAGTAAAAAGTAAAACTTTGGCAAATATTATCTTCGGACCTATTCCCTCAAGGAGATTTGGCATCTCTTTGGGAGTAGACTTATCCCCAAATACCAAACAGTGTAATTTTGATTGTCTTTATTGTGAATTAGAAAAAGCTAAAACAGTTGATACTATGAGTTCATATCCAAGTGTTGATGAGGTTTTAAATGCTATTAAAGACTCCTTTGAAAAACATCCAAAAATTGATGTTATAACAATAACAGCAAATGGTGAGCCAACTTTATATCCAAAACTAGATGAACTAATAACAAAACTAAATATTATAAAAAAAGATACAAAAACCTTAATACTTTCAAATGGAAGTACAATTTATAATAAAGAGATTTTTAATGCTTTACTTAAATTTGATACAGTAAAGTTATCACTTGATTGTGTAAGTGAAAAGTGCTTTAAAAAACTAGATAGAGTTCATAGTGGAATAGATATAAAAAAAATAGTTGAAGCTATGATAGAGTTTAGAAAAACTACCAAAAAAAGTTTTGTGTTAGAGATACTATTTGTAAAAGATTTAAATGATAAAGATGAAGAGATAGAACTACTTTATCAAGCTGTTAAACAAATCAATCCACATAGAGTAGATATAGGCACAATAGATAGACCACCTGCTTATGAGGTAAAACCTGTAAGCTTTGAAACACTAGAAAAGATTGCTAAAAGCTTTGAAAATATTAATGTTAATATAGCATATAAAAATAGACCTAAACAAATAAACAATTATGATGAAGATGAAATAATTTCTATGCTTTCAAGAAGACCTTTGACAAAAGAGGATATTGAAAATATGTTTGATGAAAATAGTAAAAAAACTTTAGAAAATCTTATAAATAATAACAAAATATTACTTGTAGATAGTGCAGGTGTAAATTTTTATAAAATTTGCTAATTTTTTCAAAAATCCCTTGACAAAAAAGATAAATTTTACTATACTTCCACTCCATTTAAAGAGAAGTCATATTCCGGCATAGCTCAGCGGTAGAGTAGATGACTGTTAATCATTTGGTCCCTGGTTCGAACCCAGGTGCCGGAGCCATTTAACTTCACTTTAAATAATCTTTTTTATACACAAGTTCCGGCATAGCTCAGCGGTAGAGTAGATGACTGTTAATCATTTGGTCCCTGGTTCGAACCCAGGTGCCGGAGCCACTTTCTAAAATCCATGTATATACCATCAAATCATTCATACAGAATTTTTTAAATTATTGCAGTGCCTCGATTGGGCCTTTTTATTCCTAAGCTAATTCTTTCTAAATTATTAAAATATAAAGCAAGTTAATACTTAAAATCATTATTTTTAAACTTTTTAGATACAATTAATATATTTTTATTTTAAAGGTATAATATGATTAATATTATAGTTTCTGATATAACAACTTTAAATGTTTGTTCTATTGTTAATGCTG
>CBFIGT010000180.1:0-283 GCA_965662175.1 Arcobacter sp.
TGATAAATCAACAGAAGGGTTTGAAAAATTATTAGCAGAATTAGATCCATTAACAAGAAGAGCAATAGTAATGGAATATGTTGCTGATATGAATTTATTATATCAAAATAGAGGGCTTACAGAAGAATATGAGGAAATGAGACTTGATTTATTACAAAGAAAATTAATATTCCAACATAAAGATTTATTAATGACGGAAAATGTTAATTTACATAAAGATATATATCAATTTGAATCAGTTACATATGATCCTAGATATGATAATAAAAATGTGATAAAAGTT
>CBFIGT010000180.1:293-2962 GCA_965662175.1 Arcobacter sp.
TTAGAGTGGACATCAAAATATCCTACATTAACAATATCAACGGTAAGACCAGAGTTATTAGAGGCATATAAAGAAAAGTCAATGATAAAATGGTTTGAAAAAAATAGTAGAGTAAATAGTTTTGAAAAAATGAATAGTAAAGACTATGAGAATATTTTTTATAATGATTTAGACAAATGGTATGAGGATCAGATGCCTAAAATCAAGGCAAAACAAGAAGAGTGTAAGGTACATGCGGATTCATTAGATAGAATGAGAGAAATATTTTCATTAATGCAATCAAATTATTTTATACAATTAAGACAACCAGAAGAAAGATCGTTATTCATAGATATAGATCCAAATTATTTAGATAAATACAATAATAATGTTGGAGCAATATCATTTATGAGTGCAAAAGATGAAAACTTAATTGGTAATTTTAAAAATTATGTAAATTATGGTGAAGAATATGCAAAAAACTATACATTTATAGATCCATTAAATTATAAAGAAAAAGGAGTATCTCCAATGGTTGAGGCTAATTTTAGAAAAATATATGGATTAAATAAAGAAGAGTATTCAAAAGTAGAGATGAAAACAATATTAACAAGAGTGAAACAATTAGCAAAAGAAGAAGTATTTGAGAATACTGAGTTGTTAATAAAAAATGCATTAAGATATATATATGGAGAAAAATCAATAAGTACGGAAGAGTTACCAAAAAATATACAAAATTTATTAGATGAAGAAATAGGTAATTTAAGATTATTTTCAAAAATCGAAGATTTAGAAAAATATAGAGAAGAGTTCGAAGAAACAATGAATAAAAAGTTCGAATTTAAAGATGCCTCATAGTGTATAAACTTTATTTAGATGATTTAAGTGTAACAGTTGCTCTAAACTCATATGAAGAGATTCACTCTAAAAAGAATTATACTTATATGAAACATATTGATAAATACTTTAACTTTTAACATAACTTTATGTTGTCTTTAAGAGATATAAGAGAAGATATAAAATGAGTGAAAAATAAATAGGAAAGAAATGAAAAATAAAATTAAAGATATTGAATTAATAAATAATGATGGAAGAATGACACTCTATGAAAATGGAATTTGGTATTTAGAACCAGATGATGAATTTACAGAGCACTTTTGGAGTTTTTCAGAAAAAGATAAATTAAAAGATTTTCAAATTTCAAATACAGATCTTTTAATTATTGAAGAAGTTTCTACTAAATGGCTTGAAAATGAAAATGATTTAAAAAGAAGAATTGCAAATATGGAGAAATATTTTGAAGAAAAGAGCTAATGAAAATATAACTGGATTTAATAACTCAAAACTATCTTGTGTAAAAAAACTTTACTTAGATGATTTAAGACTATTACCAGATAATTCATATATTTTAGTTAGAAGTTATGATGAAGCAGTAAATTATGTAAAACAAAATTGTATTCCAAACTTTATATCATTTGACCATGATTTAGGAGTAGATGAAAATGACAATTTACTTCCTAGTGGATATGATTTTGCAAAATGGTTAGTTGAAATGGATATGGAAAATATTTATACTTTTCCTGATGATTTTAGTTTTTATGTTCATAGTGCAAACCCTGTTGGGAAAGCGAATATTGAAACTTATTTGAATAATTATTTAAAATTTAAAGGTTAATTCTATGGATAAAAGAATAAATGAAATAGAAAACACTAGCTATATAAAAGAGATGAATAAATATGATGATTATAGGCTTATTTATGATAGTGTTGAAGTAGCTATTGTATATTTATTTAAAGATTGTAAAGATAAAAAACTTATTAAAAAATATGAAGAGATAGTTTCAAAAGAAATGGGAAAATTAAGTATTTATAGTGAAGAGAATAAATCTAGACTTTTAGACTTAAAAAAAGAATTAAAAGAAATTATATATTAAATAGGAAGTTAAAATATGAATATTCCAGAACTTAGAGGTTATATTACGGAAGAAATTGCAAAATATCATATGCAAAAATTAAGATATAAAGTTGTTCCTATTGGACGAGAAAAAATAGAACAAGAACTTTCTGATTTACTTTTATTTATTAGAAATTCAATGAATCATATTAATAAAACTAGTCAAGACACATTTAATTTATTTGAAAATACTATTTCAAAACTTCCAGATTATGCCATCTGGAAAGTTGAAAAAAATAGTATGACTTTTAGATTTTTAGAGGTAAAATTTAGAAATACTATTGATAAATTAAAAATGCATGATAAAGAAAATAAATACTCTTTAAATATAAAAATTTCAGATGATCAAAATGAGTTAAATATTTTTAAATATATAAAAAATCTTCAAAACTTATATGGAATCTCAAATGATAATAATAAAGATTCAAAAATTGATAATATTGAGTTTTATATTTATGTTATAACAAAAATAGATGGTAAATATGTTCCATTAATAGGAAAAATTCAATCATCAACTTATAGTGATTTTTTCACCTATTTATATACTCCAGAACAACTTAATGATCATAAAAATTTAAAAGCACTTTGGGGTGAAGAGTATGATATAGTTTCAAATTTTTTTATGAAAAATAATAAATTGGAACATATTTTTTCAGAAGATTTTTTAGTACCACTTTTAGATAAAAATACTGATGAAATTTCTTCTATTGTTTATAATACATTAGATAAGTTTAAT
>CBFIGT010000180.1:2972-3286 GCA_965662175.1 Arcobacter sp.
CTTAAGATGGAAATCTTAAGCCCAATATAGATAACCTTTTGAGGTTTGCTTTAATGGGCTAAAACACTAAATTAAACTTATAATTAAATAGTAAATATAAAAAAGGTATTTACTATGAAAAGATTTGTTAGTGTAAATATGAAATATTATAAGGCTTCTGAAATCAATAGAATTTCAGAACATAATAATAGAGAATCAAATATTGAATATTTATTAGATAAAAAAGATACTCAATATGAAAATATAAATATAAATTATTCTAAAAGTAACAATTCTTCCGATGGACTTTATATTTCTTGTGGTACATATGAACA
>CBFIGT010000181.1:0-3281 GCA_965662175.1 Arcobacter sp.
TTTCTTTTTTTACGTATTTTAATTACACTCTCCCTTGTTCTTATCTTAGATAGTATTATTTTTGTTACTGGCGTATTTTTTGAAAATGAAGATTTTTTAAATATTCTTATATCAAATATTACAGGTAAACTCTTAACAGTCCCATTTTTTGCCTTAGGAATAATTACTATAGAGAAAATTATGAAAAGAAATAATATTCATGAGACTAAGACAATAAAAGATTTTTTTAATTTATTAACATATAGAGAAAAATTTGAAAAAGCATCAAGAGAGATTATCGATAATAATAAAAGATTTCAAAAACTTACAGATAATTTTCCAGGTATGCTATATCAATATCAACTCTCCCAAGATGGAACTTCACGTTTCCTTTATGTAAGTAAAGGGGTTGAAGAGATACATGAAATATCTATTCAAGATTTGCAAAATGACGCAAGCCTCTTCTTTAAAAATATACATAAAGATGATATAGATATGTTTGATTCTACATTTAAAGATTCAGAAAAAACACTTAAAGATTGGAATATTGAGTATAGAATTGATCTACCAAAAAAAGGCTTGTGCTGGTTACGTAGTCATTCAAAGCCAGAAAAACTTGATAATGGTACTATTATATGGTACGGTGCTGTTACTGATATTACAAATTTAAAAACAATTGAGATTGATAAAAACAAAAATGAACAACTACTTTTACAACAATCAAAAATGGCAGCTATGGGAGAGATGTTAGGAAATATAGCACACCAATGGAGACAACCTTTATCTACTATTTCAACAGCTGCAACAGGTGCTAAGTTACAAAGAGAGATGGATTGTTTATCTGATAGTCAATTAACTTATATATTAACAGAAATTAATACATCAGCACAGTATTTATCTCAAACAATAGAAGACTTTAGAAGTTTTTTTAATCCAAACAATAATAAAAGAAGTGAGATTAATATTCTTGATACTATTGGCAAAACATTAAAATTAGTAAATTCTCAATTTCTTTCAAAAAATATTGAGATTATTCAAAAGATAGAAAACTATAAACTTTTAACAATTAATAATCAGCTTGTGCAAGTTCTTATAAATATTCTAAATAATGCAAAAGATGCATTATTAAAAGTTGAAAATCAAAAAAGATATATTTTTATTAATACATATAAGGATAATTCTAATTTTATAATAGAAATAAAAGATAACGCAAAAGGAATACCTAAAGATATTATAAATAGAGTATTTGAGCCATATTTTACAACTAAACATCAATCAGTGGGGACAGGAATTGGATTATATATGAGTCAAGAGATTATTAATAATCATTTAGGTGGAACTCTTACTGTTTCTAATGAAACTTATTCTTATAATGGGATTAAATATACAGGGGCTAATTTTTTAATAAAAATACCTACAAATAAAATTCTATTTTAAGAAAACTGTAGCCTTTTCTTAGCATCTTCAAAGTTTGAAAAGTTTAATTGATTATCTTTTTCTTTAGTTTCTAATTCATTTAGAATTTCTAAGTGCCAATTTGGAGTAAATCTTTCATCCTCTGCATTTTGACTCATATCATCCCAAAGTTGTTCTAAAAGAATAAATTTATCCGTCATATTCAATTGTTTTGTATCTATTAGCATAGTCATACATCACCACCATTGTATATTTTGATTTATTATATCAAAGTTGATGACAATAAGAGATAAAATAATGCCAATTCAAGGAATAAGTGTTTGAAGTGCTGAAATTAAAGGCAAAAAAAAAGCTCCTCAAAAGAGGAGCTTTTTTAATCTTATATCAATCTAACCACAATAATGGTGCGGATGACTGGATTGCCATCACTCTGAAATGCCCATAAAGTAGGTAATCCTGCCACTTTTAGACCTTTTCATTTAAGTTTCCCAAAAGTTTCCCACTTTTGAAGAGTTGGAATTATAGATGATAATTGCTTATATATAGTTTAAAAAACTGGAAGAAGAAAATTATTATTTAATTTTTTTATAAATCCAATTAAATAACATATACTCAGCAATAAAAATGATGAAAAAGAACACTATTATAATGTAAGGTAAGTATTTAATTAGTAGAAATAAGACACCAACAATAACTACAGATAATAATATTCTTTTCATTCAACTGTGTTGTAATTTTAATATTACTGCCCCCATTACAATCAGACTGATTGCTAAAATTTTTTGAAAACTCATAACTTCTTTAAACACTAACCATCCTAAAATAGCAATAGTTGCTGTTCCAAAGCCTGCCCAAATTGCATATGCAGTTCCTATATCTATTTTTTTTACAGCAAAACCTAAAAAAGTAAAGGAAATAATGAAAAATATCGCAACAGCTACACCCCAATAATAGTTATTTGAAATACTTAATTGTTTCAATGACAATGTTCCCATTACTTCGAAAGAAATTGCTAATATTAAATATATCCAATGCATGAAAACTCCTTTAATTTTTTGAAATATCAGTTATAAATTTTTTTAATTCTAATTGTAAACTAAAGCTATTATCTGCTAATGACCTTAAATACATACCATCAGCAGTTGAAGAAATTGACTTAATATAGGTTATTGATACATTATCAATACTAAAATATTGAAATATCTCAATAAGTCTGTTTTCAATCCAATTATAATATTCAGTATTAAATATTTTTACTTTCTCTTTCTTTGAATGGGTATAAATGTATAAACTATCAAACAATAATTTTCTAATATCATTATATTTTTGTTCATCACTTACATATACTTTAAATAGTATAAATAAACTTTCTTCTAATGATTTAGATTTTTTCAAATCATTTTTACACTCTTTAAAAAGTTCATTTGTTTTATGAGATATTACTTCAAAAATCAATTGGTTTATTTTAATCAATTTAAACTTAATTTTTTATAAACTGGTAGTTTATATAAAAACACTCTAATAAAATGTAGTTTAAAAAACTTTTATATATAATAAATTATGAAAAAATCTAAAATAATTAAAAAGCTAAAAGAAGATTATTCTGATTGCTATGAAGCATTTGATGAATTACAACAATTCATCTCTTATCTATTTGAAGAAAACTTAAAACTAAAAAAACAGAATAAAAAAATGCAAAAAAAACTACTAAGAAAGACTAAAAAAAAATAACACTTCAATAAAGGTTATGAATACTCTCTTCAATCTTTCATTATTGAAAAATCAATGATGGTGGTGATGACTACTTGAGGGAGTGTTAAAAATTCTGTGTCAATCTGATAAAATAATATTAAGGATTGATACAGATGAAAGAAATAGAAAAAGAA
>CBFIGT010000182.1:0-3264 GCA_965662175.1 Arcobacter sp.
TCTCATATTTTCTATCTTTGAGTTTTTTATTATCAAAATTTTTATGATGTTCATCTAATGCTTCATTTATTAACTCATCATTATATGTTTTAACTAAATCTTCAATATCATTTTTCCATTTCATAGACCAAGTATTTAAATCATTTATCTTTTTTATAATTAAATTTCTTTTATCTTGAATATTTTCATCATCTAAATCTTTGAAGATTTCATTATGTATTTTTTCACTTTTTGTAAAAATTTTTGCTTTATTTAGTATTTCTAATATTTGTTTGGAAATATCACTAATTTTATTGTCAATTCTTTTAATCTCATTTCTTAAGCAACTTATATTTACAACTTCTGCTAATTTATTTTCTTCAATTAGTTTTTCATTATAATTAACACAACTATTCTCTTTTCTTTTAAATATTGCATCTTTAATTATCTTTGCATTATTTGAAAAATGATAACTTCTTAATGGTTGAGTTAGAAGATTTAATAATGGTTGTAGCTCCTCTTTTTTTGATTCATAATTCTTTATATTTTCTTTGAAGTCAATTATATCTGCTAACAAATAATTTATATTTTCTAAATCAGAAGTTATCTCTTTACCTTCTCTGTATTTGATAACTTTATTTAAAATATTTAATTCATTTTCTAAGTGTGATATTTCAGTTTCTAAACCTCTAACTTCACAAATTTCTGAATGTTCTTCTAAAAACTTTTTAGAGGGAACCCCTACTCTTAAAAACTTATTTTTAGAAATACCAAGCTTTTCAGTATTTTCTATAAGCCCATAAAGTATTTGTTCTAGTGCAACATTTGTTGGTGCAACAATCAATACTTTATCACCCTTATTTATATAATTTATTATAGAGCAAGATAAAACAGCCCTCGTCTTACCAGTTCCAGGAGGACCCCAAATATATGAATAAGTATTATTAAAAATTGTATTAATTGCTTGTTTTTGATTATCATTTAAAGTTGTATCAAAAAGATTATCTGTTTCATAATCCTCAATTATAGGTTTTGATTTTGAAAAATTTAATGTCTTACCATGATTATCATACCACTCAATTAAGTTTGTAATTAAAAACAATAAGTCATTTATGATAAAGAATTGATATGCTTGTAATTCAGAAAAATTAATATCATCTCTGATTATTTGAATATACAAAAGTTTATTTTTATTGTCATATTCTTTAATCAGTAAATCTTTTTTATTAAAATAATACTCACCATTGATGTTGTTTTTGAAATATGTAGTATCAAAGTTTAGTATTGGTTTTTCAAGTTTAATTTCAAATAATGTTTCATCTAACTGATTTATTGCATGCACTGGAGTCGCAGTTTTACCATGATGTTCAGTAAATTGTTTTACATATTCATAATAAGTATTACATTGATTTAAACATAACTCTCTAATTTCTAAATTGTTCATTTTAAATAATTTTTCTTTTGTTTTTACTTTTAATAATGTTGAGTTGTTTAGAACTAAAAGTAAGATAAAAATTTTAAGATAAAAACTCGATGGCTTTATTTTTAATTTTCATCTTCTATCTTTTTTGCACCAAGTGTTGATATACTTGGAACTATTTATTTGTAAATAACTCATTATTGCAGATTTTATCTAGGGCATTTTTAACATTAAGAGTCATTGATTACACCTAATAATTGTTTATACATATCATTTTGTTCAAAAGTCCCACTTAGGGGAATATCTATTCCATTAGTAGAAATAAAGCCTTTTGCATACATTTTTTTATATTTATCTTTTAATACACTCTTAACCATATTTTTACCAAATTGTGAGCATAGTATTTTAATATCATTTTCATTCATAGATGAAAGATAGTTTGAGATTATAGAGTAAACTTTTTGTTCACTTTGTTCATTTGTTTGCCAAAAAAGATTATAAGAGTATTGTTTTGGATTAAATATAATTACATCATTTACATCAACAGCATTTATTTTTTCTTTTGCTTCTTCATAATCTATTGATTCTAAAAGATTATAAAGTCTATGACGATTTTTTTTCCAATCTCTAAGAGTTCTATCTGGTACATCTAATAATTTACTAATTTGTTGTTGGGTCATAGTAGTACCTTTTTTAGTTTTTAATATTATAGGCGAATATCGCCTATATGTCAATAGTGTTTGATTAACAATAAATCGACAATTCAAACATTTTCATATCAGAATCTCAAAGATAAATTGATTTTATATTTCCAGTTGTACCAGTTCTTTCAATATATATTTGACAATTCTTCTCCTACTTCTGAAGAATATAAAGTATTTAGTTCTAATTGATTAAAGTGATTATTGCAAAAGTGACCGGTTGAACTCCGGCATTGCTGTTCGAATACTCCGATATATGTAGTTACATTTTCCTTGAGTATTAGTTAAAAGATTACAAATTAAAAATATAACTTTAACAAAATATACATTTTATAATTTTAAAGATTTTTTTCCAAGAAGTCCTATAAATAGGGAGGTGGTACCCGTAGTCGGACTTGAACCGACAAGCCGAAGCACCGGATTTTGAATCGCCTTTAAATAAAAACACACATACATACAGATGACACACAAGAAAGCTTTATTTAAGGGCTTTTAAAATTCTTTTAAACTATAAATAAATATAATTAAATCCAAATATATATAGTAATTTATGTACCTTTTTTGTCCCAAAAAGGTACACGCAAAAAGGATTTAGTTATGAATCAAGAATTAAAAAGATCACTATGGGAAGCTCATGATGGTTTGTGTTTTTACACAGGAATACCAATCACTATGTTTGATATGCATATTGATTATATTCAGCCTTTATCAAAGGGTGGAAATGATGAGCTTAATAATTTAGTTCCTTGTTGCAGTAGAGCTAAAAAACAAAAAGCAAATATATTCAATGAAAATACAACGAAACAAATAATTATGTTTAACTCTTTGGTTTATGCTCCAAAAGTTGAAAAACTACTTGATAAATACAAATCTGAAAAGAAAGTTCATATAAAAAATTACCAGATCAATATTTAATTGAAGGTTATAAAAATATTTCTGTAACGACTCCTGTGATTATCGATGATGAGTTTTTAAACTATGATGGAAAAATTTGTAAATTTGATGGATTAGAATTACCAGATGAAGCAAGAGTAAAAGTAAGAAAAGCGATAACTATTGAAAATGGAAAAAGAAAAGCTTATAAAAAAACTTTTGTAATCACTACACTTGAAGAAACAATTAAAAAAGCAGTTAGTTTTATAAAGGAAAAAACAAATGCTACTG
>CBFIGT010000183.1:0-3254 GCA_965662175.1 Arcobacter sp.
CGCTAATAAATATATTTAGTTAATCTAATAACTCTTTATCAAAAAAAGTTGATGTTTGAATATTTTTAAATGCTGCTTTCATTGAAACAAACATTTGAGGATTTTCTTCTTCCATTTTTTCTAATAACTCTTTTGTAGATTGTCTTGCATGTGGCATTTTAATATCAAATCTCATAGCAGGACAAGCTTCATCTCCAATAACCATAATTTCATTTGTTTGTGCAAAAGCTCTTAATTGTCTCTCTCTACAAAATATAAGAGGACGAATAACCTCTAGACCATTTTCAGCCTTATATCTAGGAGGCATAGATCTTAATGCTCCATTATATAAAAAGTTCATAAAAAATGATTCCATTGCATCATCTAAATGATGACCAAGTGCTAATTTATTATAACCTTGCTCTTGTGCTGTTGAGTATAAATACCCTCTTCTCATTCTTGAAAAAAATGAACAAAATGATGAATTTTTTCTTATTTTTTCTTTTGATAATTCAAAAATCTCTGTATCAATTATCTCATGCTCTATTCCATGCTCTGCACAATGTTTTGCTAAAAACTCAACTTGCTCACCCATTCCATAAGTAACAGTTACAGCTTTAAATTCAAAATTAAATGGAGTAACTCTTTTTAAGTGATTTAAAGCATGAATTAGAGTTGTTGAGTCTTTTCCACCTGAAAAACCAACTAAAACTCTATCACCCTCTTTTATTAAACCATACTCTGCATTTGTTCTACCAACAACACTTGAAATCTTTTTACTTAATTCAGCCAATTTATCTTTTCCTAAAATTTTTTTGCGATTATACCATATAATTTATATAAAACGAAAGGAATATATGCTGTTGAAATAATAATTATTAATTTTTTTAATAGAAAAATTATCTTTTACTTTTCTTTTAGTTAATATGATTATAATTCTAAAAAAATATAAGTGATTATTTATGACAAAAGAAGAAATTCAAATCTTTAAAGAGAAAATTGTAGAAACTATTATGCCAGCTGCTAATAGAATGACTGAAGAACAAATACACAATCTAATTAAAAGTGTTGAAAAGGAGAATCCTGAGCTTCCAAATGGATTTGCAAATATGCTTTTAGAGCAAGTTTTAATACAAAAATATAATAAGAAAAATATATAATTAATTAAATTTTTTTAACTATAGTTTAATTTATTTTTAATATACTCATGTATTAACAAAAGGAGTTTTAATGTTAAAAAAAGTTTTAAAATCTTTGTTTATTTTTTTACCAATAATATCTTTTTCAAGTAGTGATATTGTTGATTATGATTTAAAGTGGGATGGAGTAACTATAAATTATCAAGGAACAGCTGATAATGAAGTTAGAGAGCATGTTATCAAAAGAATACACAATGAGGAGTGTAGAAAAATAAATGGGGCTGACCCAAAAGTAATTTGGTCAGGGGATTATGCACAAAAAGATATAAGTAAGAACTGTAAAAAAACTTTTGTAACAACTGTTGGTAAAATTACACCAATGAAGATTACAGATAAAGTTAAGACTATCGGTGAGTTGGAAGTTATTAATTTTATAGAAAAACTTCAAACAAATAAAAACTTACTTTTAATAGATGCAAGATTACCTGAGTGGTATGCGCAAAAAACTATTCCTACAGCTGAAAATATTCCATTTACATATTTTAATCCTAAAAAATATCCTGATGATTTTTATGATGTATTAGATATGCTTGGAGTTACACACAAAAATGGTGTTTATGATTTTAAAAATGCCAAAGAGTTAGTTCTATTTTGTAATGGTGCTTGGTGTCCACAATCAACATTTGCAATAGAAAATCTTATTAAAATAGGATATCCAGAGGAAAAAATCTCTTGGTATAGAGGTGGAATGTACTCATGGACAATGTTAAATTTAACAACATCTGATAATAACTAATAAGTATAAGCCAAAAGCTTATACTTATTTATGTAAAAAAATTCTCAAAATCTTTTATAATTGCTTTATCTAAACCATTTATTCCATTTAAAATATCAATACTACTTTGATGAGAATAAGAGTCACGATAAACTTTCTTATTTCTTAGTGAATCATATGCAACTAAAACAGCTAAAACCCTATCTTTAAAGCTTAAATCTTTTCCTCCTAAGCCAAATGGGTATCCATTTGAATCAACTCTCTCTTGTATCTTAAAAGCCCAAGAAACAATATCATTAAAGCCCATTATATTGCTTAAAATCTTTTTTGTATAATAAGGATAAGATTTTACTATTTCATATTCATTTTTACTTAAAGAGTTCTTTTTGTCTATTATTGATGAGGGAATACAAGCTTTACCTATATTATTCAAACTAGCTGCTATTAAAAATGTTAATTTATCTTTATGCTCAAAAGAGTAGTTATCGCAAGCTTTTGAACATAAATCCAATAAATTAGAGTTAGGATTTAAAATATTATAAATAGATTCCGTTATCTCCAAAATTTCTTCAAAAGTCATAATCGTAGTAAAATCATAAAGATTTCCAAATATAAAATATAAAATATCATTTTCACTCTCTAAATCTAACCAAAATGAACTGTTTTTAGATAATAAAATAAATATCTCACCTAATTCATTATCAAATAAAATATCACTATTTTCTTTAATAAAGGAAATTACATCTTCTCTTTTTTCAATATCTAAATTAGCTAAATCAAAACTCTCATTTAATAAAATAGAAAAAGATAAAATCTGTGCTAATCTTGGTATTTCATTAGCTTTTAAAGCAAAAAAACCACTTCCATTAAAATACTCTTTTTGATACAACAAAATATCTTTATTTTCTAGTAAAAATGGTAATTTTTTTGATATTTCATTTGAAGATTCTAAATAGTTTTTATCTTCTATTTTTTTATTAAATAATCCTATACTATGAACTAAGGAGTATGAGCATAAATCAGACATCTCTTGGGGATTTAGTTTTAGTTGTTTTCCCATATTTAAAGCAATAAATGCAACTCTTTTTGAGTAGTTTAAAGAGCAATCAAAGTACTCTTTTTTTTTAAAGTCACAAGGTAAACTCAATGCTAATAAAAAATTATTTAGATTGAAGTTCATCTCTTTTTTTTTATTCATAATACATCCTATTTTAAGTTTAGATGTATTTTAATATATAATCTTTAATTAGATATTAAAGATTAGAGGGAATTGTTTCCCTCTAATACTATTCTAATAACTCTATTATTGCCTCAACTGATTTATCATTCATATCTAAATCTAAATGAGGTGCATTAGGAAC
>CBFIGT010000184.1:0-3238 GCA_965662175.1 Arcobacter sp.
AAAACAAGCAACTACAAATGAAGGCCGTGAATTACATTTTGTAACAAAAGCTATAGAGAGTTTTATTCCTGAATATTCAAATTTTAGAGTAAAAAGAGTTCCATCCCCTCATATGCTTGTTGATAAAAATGGAAAAACTATTAGATTAGATAGATTGTCTGATGGTGAAAAAAATATGATTGCAATGATAGGTGATATAGCCAGAAGATTATCTATTTCAAATCCTAGATTTGTGAATCCATTAGCAGGTGATGGAATAGTATTAATAGATGAAATAGATTTACATCTACATCCAGCGTGGCAAAGAGTAATTATTTCGAAACTTACAGAAGTTTTTCCAAATTGTCAGTTTATTGTCACTACTCATTCGCCTCAAATATTAAGTCATGTACAAGCAGAACATATATTTTTATTAATGCAAGAAAAAAATAACATGAAAGTTATAAAACCTACAGAATCTTATGGGAAAAGTAGCGATAGACTTTTAGAAGATATACTCGGCGTAGAATCAAGACCTTTAGTTATCAAACAAGAACTTAACAAACTATTTCAACTCATTCAAGATAAAGACTTAAAAAAAGCAAAAGAATTAATGCAACAACTTGAAGATGAAATTGAAGGAAGAGAACCGGAATTAGTAAAAGCCAATGTATTAATTCAACGAAAAGAAATTTTAGATAAATGAAATATATAATCAAGAATAATCAGCCTGACAGTTTTAGGCTATGGAAAGAAAATGATAAAATGTACCAGCGTGGTAAACCAAATTGGGATAGGTTTAATCATAGTAAATATCAAGATATAAAAAATGAGTTATTAGAATCCTTGAAAAAAGAACAAGGCTATATTTGCTGTTACTGTGAGGTAAAATTAAAAGAAAAAGATTATCACCCTGAGCATCTCAAACCAAAAAACAAAAATAAATATCCTGAATTACAATTAGAATATGACAATTTACTATGCTCTTGTCAACTAGAAATTGAATCTGGGGAACCTCGTCATTGTGGAAATAGCAAAGGTAGTTGGTATGATGAAAATTTATTAGTTTCTCCTCTGGATATAGATTGTGAAAATAAGTTTACTTATATTGAAGATGGACAAATACAACATACAAATGAAGCTTCAGAACAAACTATTAAACATATGCAACTCAATATAGATAAACTTATTGATTTAAGAAAAAATGCTATAGAACCATTCATTATAGACCCTATAACTTATGAGGAAATTTCTCAAGAAGAAGCTAAAATATTTGCAAAAAAATATTTACAAAAGACTAATGACAGATATAATGAATTTTATACAACCATTAAATATTTATTCGGGTAACATACATAACAAATCCTAGCACCGAACAGATAAACTGTCGGTAAAGTCAACCGTTAGTCTACTAGTAACATTCAATATGGAGTATATAAATGACAGATTACGAATTCATCGCTGAGATAACAGGGACAAATGGAGAGGAAGCTATAGATACAATGATAAATTACTCTAGTAATTCCAATAAACAAGATTTATTTAAATCTACATTTTCTACAACAGACATAGCAAAAGAATGTAATCAAATAGATACTGCTAACCAACTGAACTACTTATTAAAAAATATGAAACTACTATTATCAAATGGTTATTTATCAGAAAATACGATAAAAAGTGAATTAGCAATAATTTTCAAAGGTAAAAATAAAAAAGGCGAAGAATATTCACAAATTAGATGGACAACAAAAGGTAGAGATTATATTTTAAAAAACATAAATCAAAATGAATTATCTGAAAATATTAAAATAATTGATGATGTAGAATTAAAATACACTCATCCAAACAATGATCTGACTGAATATGTTGATGCTTATATTATTCTTTGTAAAGTTAAAAATGAAGAAAATAATATATATAAACTTAATCAAAAAATCGAATACAACAATATTGCAGAAGAATTAATTGAAAAGATTATAAAAAAAGGTAGTATTAATACAAAGTATTGGACTTGTTATACAGTTGAAGAACTACAAAGTAGTGAAATAATTTATTGGTCAGATTCAGATTTTAGTGATATGGATGATGACTATTACGATGATAGTGAAGAAGGAGAAACACAACGAATGATTAATGAAGTTTCTAATCAATTAGGATATGATGTAGATGAAGGATTGGCTAGATCATTCATGCATGATATGTCAAAATAAAAGTGTAAAGACTAACAAATCTCAGAAGTGAACGAGGGTATACTTGCGATAATTTAAGTTTAAAAGCTTAAATTAGACAAGAAGAAAGTTCAAGTATTTAAGTGGTTAAATACCCTCGTCCACTTAGTTCAAACGTTATACCTTTATATAAGATATTAAAGAAACAATTAGAAAAAGGAGTTAATTAAATGGTAAGTACAAATTTAAATGAACGAATTCAGCAATATATAAATGAATTGTTTTATTATATTGAATATCCTGAACCATATACGATATATCCAATGTGGAAATATAAAGATGGGAAAAAGAAACCTATAAGAGAACTTGACTTTTATGAATTTCATGAATTTAAAACACTTGTTGAAAGAGATATTTATAACTTTAAACATAATCAAGAAAAAGATGAATTATATGAAGAAGCATTTAAAATATTAATGCCACTATTGGAAATTAAGTTTGTTGCATTAGATGAAGAGTGGTCTAGTCTTAAAAAATATCTTGACTAAGTAGACTATAGGTATAACAAATCAGAGGAGCCAATAAATTACCCTGCGGGCAATTCATCGGCTCATTTTAAACGTTATAAATACAAAAGGAACTTATATTGCAGAATGAATTAATAAAACAATTCACTCAATACAACAAAAAAGAGTTTTACCAATGGCTAATTGTTTCTATGGTTCATCATTCAAATCAGAAATTTGGGATTAGATATGAGTTACTTATTCATACTCTTATATCAATCAATGAAGAGGAATTTTCAAATAAAATATTAACAAGAGAAGAGTTTGAAGAATTTATATCTTGGTTTGAGCAAAAATATTCTAATTATTTTTTAATGATGGAAGATTTTGAACCATTTAAACAAACTAAATTAATACCGCTTTTTTTAGATGGGGAAAAGTATTATTTCTTTTATGGATCACTTGAACGTCCATATGAAGCTTTAAAACAATTTCATGAAATTATTTTTTCAGTCAATATTGAAGAACTAAATAATATAAAATCTGAATTTTTATTTACGTTACAACGACAAACAGATATTTTGA
>CBFIGT010000185.1:0-3228 GCA_965662175.1 Arcobacter sp.
ATTAAAAGCTGATAGTCTTTAAATAAATATAGTTTTTTGTAAAAATGCTCTACAAGGATAGCAATAAAAAGAACAATAAGAGCGTCACCTATGTAGCCATAAATTTTATTATTCTTTTTTACGTTTTCATTCTTAAAAGAGTCATAAGGTGTAGTTTCTATAAGTTTTTGCTTATTTAGTTTAGTATATTTTTCCACTCTTTCGCATAGTGTATTTAACATATCTCTATCTTTGTAAAACTTTGTTCTTCCTCCTATGTATCTACCTCTTATTTTCATATTAATCCTTTTCTATTATCAAATTATATGTCAACTAAATATACTTTGTCAATAGGTATTTTGCAAGTAATATTTAATTGGGTGCAACTTTTACATTCTCTCTATTGTTATAAGAAGCTTCTAAAGCACTATTGTTAATAACTGACATTTCACTATTTGCTTCTCTAACAGAATGATTATTTAAATTATAATTATATGTACTTTTCATTAGACTATTCCAATTTGCCAAGTCTTTTTCGCTTCCTAATGCACTAGTATTGTCCATTAATGCTACATTACTTCTATAGTCTAATGCCTCATACATTTCTTTATGCTCTTCACTTAAATATCTTATGTCACCATCTCTTGCTTCTTTGTTTATTTTAAGTAAATATGATTTTAAATTTGTAGCCATACCCATTATGGATTTTTCTTCATTTGGCATTTCATAAGTATCAGTTTCCAAAGAAGTAGAGCTAAAAAGTTTTTCAAAAGACTCTTTATATTCACTTGTTTCAGATAAAATATCAATTGTGGTTGACAATATATTTCTCTTTTCCAAATCAGTTGAATCATTATCTTCAAAAATATTAGTAATTTCTTTTGCTAAAGCTTCAATCTTTTCTTGAGGTCTTATTGAATCAGTTAATTCTTCTTTTAGATACCCTATTTCCTCTTGTAAATCCATAAGCTCTTTTACAATCTCATAATCTTTGTTTTCTATTTTTCCATCATTCGTTTCGATATATTGAGGTGGCAACTGTTCAGGAATATCAATTAATCTGTTTTTTTCGTTAAATAGTTTTATTTTTTCAATTAATACTTCTTCTTTTTGTTTTAAATGCACTTTTAGCTCATTCGCAGAAGCTTTAATAAATTCATAGGATAACTGTTTTTTCTCATCTTCTAGTTGCTTAAAACCTTTTTCAAAAGCTTTTTCTAATAAGTTTTCTGATATTTCATGTTTACTTCTCCAATAATCAATATCTTTTGCTAATTTACCATTTTGCTTCATTACATTGGATAATGATAGCTTATCTTTAAAATCACTACTATCGTTAATATCATTACCATCTATCAAGTTTATCTCAATAATTCTTTTTTGGATAGCATCAATTTTATCTATTGCTTTGATTATTGAATTTGAATTATACTCATACGGAGGTTCTGTAAGAGGTTTTGTAAGAGTTTCTTTTTTATTTCCGTGTTTGCCATTTGTTGTTGCTACGTATTCTTTATTGTTTTTTTTATATTCTTTATTAGATTCTAGCTTCTCTTTAGGGTTATCCTCTTTAAGTTCAGCATTACTTATATTTCCCTCAAACTTATCAACAATTGAGTTAAGAATGGAATTGTCTAAATCCTGCCTTTTTTTTAAATCTTTTTTATAGTTTAGCTCCTCAAACTCAATTTCGTAATCTTCTTTTAACAACTTGGCAATATTGCTTAACTTGATGGATTCATAGGTTTCAGCTATGTCTTTTGTTAAAAATTCTTGCTTCATTTTTTGAGATAAAATCGTAGTATCTGTATTATGAATAGATTGAACATTAATTCCACCATCAGCATTGGCTTGTAATATACTAGCTCTAGCTCTTCTTTCCATATCAGAGTTAGCAGTAGATACCTCTTTAGCAACTGAATTTATGGAATCAGCAATTTTTCTCATATCTCTTTCCATTGATTCAGTCATAAGCTGTTTGGTTAGAGCTATTATTTGCATAAGGTGTGCAAAAGGATTTAAAGCTCCCAATCCTTGTGACATTTGAGAAACTCTTTGCTTTAAATCTTGTGCTTCTTTTTTTGTCTCTTGTTGATATTTTTCAAAACAACCTTTTAGATTTGAGTATTTATTCTCCATTGTATTTTTAACGACAGATGAAGCAGAAACACAAGATGCAAAATTTTCATAAGTTTCTCTTTTTGACTGTACTTGCATAATACTAGATGATACCAATGTATTTGCATAATTACTATAGTAGTGAGTTGCTATATCTCTTATTTTATCTTCATAAGGCACATCTTTCTTATTTGCCTTGTTTTCATTTTTTATTGACGTAAAATTATCTTTAACTATCTCTTTTAAATTCTTACTTCTTAGGCTTTGATTAGCCACATCATCAATTTCATCTAAATTTATAGATTCTTGAATTTTTTTATTATTGCTTAGATAATTAAAATTCATCATTTCTATAATATTGTTTTTTAAATTATCATTAGGAACATTACTTTTAGCTAAGTCTGAAGCTTCAGTAGTTTCGATACCTATATTTTCTCTCATTTCATATAAAGCATTATTATAAGTAGCAATTCTTTCGTTTTCTCTTTCGACTCTTAATAGCTCTTGTTTGTCACTTATTCCATCTGTAGGTAAGAAATTTTTTTTACTTAAAGATATTTTATCTATCATTTCAATAAGTGAGGCATCTTGAAATTGGTTATAAATATTTGTAGCAACAGACCAAGAAAAAGGTGTTTTTAAAGATTCATTACTGTATTTAGAACTAGCTTCCAATATGTTTTTCGCTACTATTTCTTGATATTGTTTTTTCTCTTCTTTTGAAATGTTTAATTCTGTACTGTTTTCAAAAATCATATTAAATTGCTCTTTTAATATATGATTTAAAGTAACAGAAGCTAAGGAGCTTAGATTTGCACCTAAACTCTTATCGCCAATTCCAAAAAGTTTGTCAGAACTAGAGAATATTTCCTCAAATGAAATATTCGATTTTCCATTTTCTTCTAGTTCTATTTTATTAAACAAAGTTGCAGGAGTGTCAAAAGTATCTGTTTTTGGATTAGGAGTATAATATATTTTAAATTCATTTAATATATCTTCTTTAGCTTTTGTTAGCATTTCCACATTTGCTACTGTTTCTTTTGTTTGTGCTACTTTGGAAGCTCTTGCAAATAAAGAGTATAAGTGAACAAAATCTTTAGTGTTCCTTACACTACTGTTTAATCTATTTGA
>CBFIGT010000186.1:0-3217 GCA_965662175.1 Arcobacter sp.
CCTTTTGAATCATAAGCTTTTAAATCATATTTTTTTAAATATAATCTAAAAATAGGAGCATATTCAGCAATATCTGTTGTTACAATACAAATATCATTTGAACTTAATTCACTCTTCTCTTCTAAAAGTTTACGGCAAAGTTTTAAAGCGCTTTGAACCTCTTCATTTATATCAAATGCTTGCTTATTTAGTTTGTATAAAGTTGCACTGTTTTTATTTTCAATCTTATACTCAAGTAGTTTAGCTTTTGAAAAGAGTAATTTTAGAAGTTTAAACTCCAAATCTGATTTATAAAACTTTATATTTTCATTTTCAAAACTATCCAAAAAAATCTCTTTATAGTTGGAAAAATCTATTTTTTCAAAGTTATCTATTGCATATTGAACAATATCATTGCTATCTACTAAATTAAACTTTTGTTTAAACTCACTATATTTGTTTGACAAAATCTTAATCGCTTCAAGTTTTTCACCCTCTAATATTTTTGGCAACTCAATATTAGATGAATTTACTTTTAAAATAAAATCATAAATCAAATCTAAAGTATCACTTGAGGTGTTTATAAAATCAAAATATTTTATCTCCTCTTCCTTTATTGTTTTAAAAATAAATGAACTTGCCACTATTGAGTCAATCATTTTATTAAACGATTGCTTCTCAAAAAAGTCATTAACAAAACCGGATAAGGTAATAATTTTATCAAGTGGTTTAGCTATTTTTCTTTTAATTTCCCTAGCTTTTTGATTTGAATATGTAATATAAAGGTTTTGATTTAGCATTTATTTCTCTTTTTAATATCTTAAGTAATCACTTTTAAGCTAAAAGATTCTACAGATAAACAACTTAAGTGTTATTATTTTTTCAGATAAATCCCATTGTTTTTTTATCATTTATTTCTTTTACTTCAACTTCCTCTTTTAGCCTTTTGTAAAAATCAATTGAATCTTTTATTGGCATAAATCTATTTTGTCTAAGTACAGCTGCAAAATCACCTGGAGTTAAATTATAAAGAGATTTTAATTGTTTTTCAACATCTTGATAATTTTCAATATTTAAATTATCACATTCACTTGCAAATAATGCCCAAGATTGTTGGGGTTTTAGAAAAGAAAACTCTAGCTTCAAATCAAATCTTCTCAAAGATGCCCTATCAAGATTATCCATTAGATTTGTTGTAGCTATAAATATCCCCTCAAAGTTTTCCATTTGAACAAGCATCTCATTTACTTGTGTAACTTCCCATGATTTAGAAGCATTTTCCCTACTGCTTAAAAAACTATCAACTTCGTCAAAAACTAAAATTCCACCCTCTTCTTTTGCTTCTTTAAATGCATTTGCGATATTTTTTTCTGTACCACCAAGCCACATGGACATTAAATCACTTCCTTTTTTCAATATCAAAGGTTTATCCAAAAAATCTGCAATATATTTTCCATAAGCACTTTTTCCAGTACCTGCTGGTCCATACAGACAAATTCTAGCATTTGGATTTTCTTTTATTCCAGAAGCTAAACTATTTAAATCAATATCACAATTGATATATGATGGATTATATGTTTTAGGTAGTTTTATAAAATTATTCTCTTTTTTTATATCATGTCCTTGAGCTTTTAAGGTATTTTGAATAATCATTTCAAAAGCTTTATCTTTATCTTTTGTATTTATATTTGAGACTACTTTTGCCGCCCTACTAACCAAAGCTGGGGCTATTTTTTCATTTTTGGATAAAGTGGATATTGTGTTTTCACCTATAAGATTTTGGCTATATTTATTTATAATATCTTTTCTTTTTGATTTAAGAGGAATAGGAACTTCAATTGCTAAATCAAATCTTCTAATTATGGCATCATCAATACTATTTACATTATTTGTAATCCATATTGTTGGAACTTCATTATTTTCTAAAGTTCTATTAATCCACGCTTTATTTTTCTGTCTTCTATCAAAAAAATCATTTGAATTAAAGATATCTTCAACCTCATCAAACATTATTAATGCATTTTTATTTGATAAAAGAGATTGAGCAAATTTAAAAGCTCTTAAACGGTTATTTCCCTCAATTAGCTCATCATCTTCATCACAATATGAGATTTCATAAAGTAGTGATTTTATTTCATCTGAGATTACTTTTGCTAATTCAGTTTTACCAGTTCCTGGAATACCATATAAAAGTACATTTACTCCTTTTGTGCCAAATTTTATTGCATTGTTTAAATATGGAATTAAAATATTTAAATCACTATTTATATGTTCAAAGTCATTTATACAAAGTTCTGTTTTATTACACTTGTAAATAACCTCTTTTAAAATTGCCTCAATATCTTCATTGAAAGTTAACATATTTTGAGGAAATAAATTTGTTATAAACTCTAAATTATCTTTTAAACTACCACTGTATTTTGTACTTAGTGTTAAAAGTGATGATTTTATAAGTCTTGATTTTGAAGAGAATATTCTATTTATCTCTTTTTGAGGAATATCTAAGATAATTGATAATACTCTTTTAGTTTGTCCAAAATTTAGATTTCTTCCCAAAAAATCAATACATTCATCTAAAATATCATACTGATTTAATAAAATTCCAAACTCTAATATATTCACTTCATAAGTATCAAGTTCAGCTATATTTGCAATATTTTTAAGATTTGTTTTTAAGATTTTTAAGCTTGTAAATCTTTTTCTTTTTTCTAAAATTTGAAGTTTCGTTCTTAAAAAATTTACTTTATGATCTCTTGATATTTCATCATTATTAAGAAAATTACCAAGTCCTAAAAACAAAGCTAGATTTTCTTCTCTTATCTCTCCATCTTTATCAATAAAATCATTGATAGTATTTAATTTAAAAAATACTCTTAACATCCAAAGTGAAAACTTATCAACTAACTCTTTATCAGCATAATTTTCGATATCAAAACTTAAAATATTTGTAGAACTTCTTCTCATTATAAATCCTTTATTTAACTTATAATGAGATTTTACTGTTTCAAGTGGACAAGTTAGTGTCTTATTGTTTTTTTTCTATGGGTTTATACAGTTTCTTTAGGAATCACAATAATAAACTTAGCGCCATCTTTTGTATTTCTAGCTCTTAGTTTTCCTTTCATATTTTTATCAACAATAATCTTAGACATATAAAGTCCTATTCCTGTACCATCACTATCACTTTTTGTTGTAAAATATGGTTCGAAGATTTTACTTTTTGGAGTTGTTGTAATAC
>CBFIGT010000187.1:0-3154 GCA_965662175.1 Arcobacter sp.
AAGATATTATTGTTAGTACAAAGTTTATTATTAAGCTTTTGATTACTATAGGTGTTGTTTTTTTACTTTTATATGCATTTTTCTCTTTTATTGCATCAAAAAGTATAAAAGAGCCACTTAGTAAATTAACAAAAACCTTTATAAAATTATCAGAGGGAGAGGTTAAAACAGAGATTCCAGATTATAATAAAAATGATGAACTAGGGGAATTAACAAAAGCAGCTAAGATTTTTAGAGATAAAAATTTAGAGTTAAATAATTTATTAAAACACTCAAAAGAGCTAACAAAGAGTTTAGAAAAATCTAAAGAACAACTTGAGTTTAAAGTTCATGAAAGAACAAAAGAGTTAGAACAAGAAAAAAATAAAGCCCAAGAAGCATCAAAAACAAAAAGTCAATTTTTAGCAAATATGAGCCATGAGATTAGAACTCCTATGAATGGCATAATAGGTATGATTCAGCTTGCAAAATCTAAAAGTGATAATGAAAAAGTATTAAGTTATTTGGAAAACATAAGTTTCTCAGCAAACTCTTTACTTGCCATATTAAATGATATTCTAGACTTTTCAAAAATAGAGGCAAAAAAATTAAAAGTTGAAAGTATTGAGTTTGACTTAAAAAGTAATATCGAAAAAATTTTAAGTTTGATTATACTACGAGCTGAAGATAAAGGTTTAGAGTTTAGTTTTGAATATGATGAAACTATTGATAAATATATAAAATCTGACCCTTTAAGAATATCTCAAATTTTGTCAAATTTATTAAATAATGCTGTTAAATTTACCCCAAAAGGGGAGATATCTTTAAAAGTTAAGAAAGTAGAAAATAGTAGATTAAGATTTGAGATAAAAGATACAGGAATTGGCTTATCCTCAGAGTATCAAAAAAATCTATTTAAACCTTTTTCTCAAGCTGATGGTAGTACTACAAGGGAGTATGGAGGAACGGGTTTAGGATTAGTTATTTCAAAAGAATTAATTGAGATGTTAAATGGTTGTATTTGGCTAGAGAGTGAGATAAACAAAGGAAGTTGCTTCTATTTTGAAATTGAGTATGAAAAGTGTACTAAAAAAGAGATTGAGAGTGAAGAGTTGTTTAAGCATGTTAAAATATTACAAGATAACTATGAGTTTGAAACAATTATAAAACTATTAGAGGATGAGTATTTTGGAAAAAAATCTTGAAACAATTTTAGTGGTTGATGATGCACAAAGTAATCTGAAAATTTTAGTAGAATTATTAGGTGATGAGTATGATATTATAGTTGCACAAAATGGTATTGAGGCTATTGATATTATAAAAAAAGAGGAAAAAATAGATTTAATTTTGTTAGATATAATGATGCCAAAATTAAATGGCTACGATACTTGCAAAAAAATAAAAGAGATTGATAGGTATAGAGAAATACCTATTATATTTTTAACAGCAAAAAGTGATGAAGAATCAATTGAAAAGGCTTATGAAGCTGGAGGAATTGATTATATAAGAAAGCCATTTTTACACAAAGAGCTTATGCTTAGAATTAAAACTCAACTTCAATTAAAAGCTTTAATAAAAAAACTTGATTTTTATAGTTCTTATGACAGTATGACGGGTATTTACAATAGAAGACTCTATTTTAAAAAAGCAAAAGAGCTTTTAGCAAATAGTAAAAATATGATATTTATCTCAATGATAGATATTGATGATTTTAAAAAAATAAATGATACATATGGACATGATTCAGGTGATATAGTTATAAAAACTGTCACAAAAACAATAAAAGAGAGTTTTGATGAGAATATAATATTTGGAAGACTTGGTGGGGAAGAGTTTTCTTTGATATATGAGGATAAAGATTTTGATAAAGCAAAAGAGAGATTTGAAAAACTAAGATTAGCAATTGAGAATTTAAATATCAAAAGTACAAAAGATAAAAATATAAAAACAACAATCTCTATTGGATTAGTTTATAGGGAAAATATTGATGAAAATATTGATACTCTTTTAAAAAAAGCTGATGAAAGTCTTTATGAATCAAAAAATAATGGAAAAAATAAGACTTCATATCGAGTTTAAAATAATTAAAATATTTTAATTTTTTAGAAAAAAATAGTATAATCCCTAAAATTTTAATGAAGAGAGAAAATGAACAAAAATAAAGATATTGTAAAATCATATTATGAAAATCTTTGGAATAAAAAAGATAAATCATATATAAATAAACTATTTGATGATAATATAGTTTTTAGAGGTTCTTTAAATATTGAAGCACATGGGAAAAAAGAGTTCGAAGAGTATTTTGATATGATATTAAGTGCTATTCCTAATCTTTATCATGGTGTTGAATTAATGATAGCTGAGAATAATCAAGTTAGTGCTAGAGCTATTTATAATGGAACTCATATGGGTAAGCTTTTTGAATTTGAAGCTACAAACAATAGAATTAGATACTATGGTGCATCATTTTTTAGAATTGAAAATGATAAAATAAAAGAGATTTGGGTTTTAGGTGATTTAAACTCTTTATATAAACAGTTAGTAAAATAATGAATTTTGCACAATTAAATTCATTTCACCAAAAGGATATAAATAATGAACTTCATCCCTCAGTATTTTTTAGACATGATGATTATGATTTATTTATATTAAGAACACCAAAACTTATTGATAATAAATTAATACCTGTTAGTAAATCTTATGTAATAACTGAAAATTCATATTACTATTATGATAAAGAGAAGTTAGAGTTTGTTGATTTAGTTGATGCCAAAGGTTTCTATAAATTTTTAAATCAAGATATTGATGCTATTATGAAAATGATTAGTGAGTATTTAAAAGAGACAGAAGAGATAGAAGATGGTTTTTATGAGGGCAAAGTTATTAATAACTTTAATAAGCAATGGATTATCTATAAAAATGATTTAATTAAAATTAATAGAATTCTTTCAAAAGCTATTGAAGTTTTTTCTGTATTAATTCATAGTTATAAGAAAGAAGATGATTATTTAGAGTGTAACTTTGAGGATATTCATGAGCATTTAATTAGAGCACAAAGAAGTTGTGGATTGATGCTTGAAAAACTTGATGCTTTACATAACTCTTATATAACACAAAATAATGAACAAATGAATAGAACAGTATACATTCTAACACTTCTATCAGGTATATTTTT
>CBFIGT010000188.1:0-3091 GCA_965662175.1 Arcobacter sp.
TATCCTATTTATATTCAGCATTTCTACAGACCTGATTATCATGGAGATAGTTTATGTGACTATAAATTTTATATTGGTATTCCTGATGATGTTAATTCTAAAATACATGATGGAGTAGCTTCACAATATGGAGTTGTAAGCTATATAGATGAGTTTAAATTTAAAGAGAACTATTTATTCCCTTTGACTATTGCAAACAAAAAAGAGTTTTATGAAAATTACTCTTCTAAACTTGAAAAACTTTTAGCAAAAATAAAAAGAAATAGATTTAAAAGTATAAAAAATAAAAACAAATGTATAAGAGCTATTAAAACTATTCTTAATGAAACCAATGATGACAAATTAATTGATGAAGTTTTAGGGCTAAACTATTTCAAAAGATAAGTTTAAAGTATTTGGAAAAGTTAGAGCGTGTAATTAAAAAGTATTGACAATATATTGATAATTTGATATACTGTTAATATATAAAAAATGTCAATAAAAGGAAAAAGATGATTTCATTATTAACAATTTTAAAAGAATTGGAGAAAAAAGGTGTTGTAGTATCAATTAATGATAAAAAAATTATTACTATTGATAATGCTAATAGTCCTGAAGAGTGTGCAAAGTTTTTTCAAGATAATACTTTAGAAACATTTTTTTTAAGAGATATAATCAAAGAGTATGAAAAAATTTTACAAGAAAAAAATAAAGAGGAAAAAGAAAGCTCAGAAAAATATATCAAAAATATTTTAAGAGCATACCTATTAACTAAAGATTGTAATTTTTTAGAGAACTTGGCAGATAAAATATTAAAAATTGTAAAAAGAGAAAGTTATTTGCTTGAGTCTGATACAGATTTGGGTTTTTATAATATTCAAGGATACAAAGAGCATAGCAATTCAATTGAATGGGGAACTTATAGTTTAGCCAATGAAGAGTTCGAAGAGAGTGAAATTAGATATTTCAAAAATGAAACTGAAAAATGTAATTTTGAAAATGGTACTGATTTGGATGAATATATTCCTTGGGATACTTTATTTTACAAAGTAACTACAATTGATGAAAATGATTGTGTTGATATGCTTGATATATATGATATTGAAGCTTTTGAAACAAGTGTTGAAGCATATACAGATTTTATATTAAATGTTGAATATTGGGAATTTAATTAAAAGGGGAAATAATGTATTATTATGATGAATCAATGTATGAATATGAATGTTTTGAAGTAGCAAAGAAATTTAAAGAGTGTTACGAAAAAGATTTTAATGATGAGGTTTATTGTAATTTTGAAAAGCTATGCAGTGGACTAGAGTATTTAAAAAAAGAACAGATAGAAAAAATAAAAAATATTGTTTCTTTAAATCAAAATTTTAGACCTATTGATGTAGTAGTCTTTTAATTGCTATTGAATAGTAATTAAAAGCCTCTTTACTCTATTTAAAAATTTAAAAGGTATATTATGAGAGCTTATTATGAACTTAGTTATGTTGACTCTTTTGGAAATGGAGGTTATCAATATTTTTATTGTACAGAAGAACAAATCAAAGCCAAAGCCAAAGAACTATATGAAAGTGAACTTAAATTTGCAGTAGATAAAGACAAAGCAAAAGAGTGTGGAGTGAGAAAGCTCCCTTTTGAACTTTTTGATAATTGTTGTGGATATATAGTTAAAGATGTAGGTTTTATTCTATCTCACAATATAAACTGGAAACTTCTTGATATAAGTCCAAACAGTAAGAATATAAGAAACATTTATCTACTAAGTAATCAATGCCATTGGGCAACAAATGAGTATTTAGGAGTATATACAAATTTAAAAGAAGCAAAAGAACAATTAAAACTTCAATTAAAAAAACCAAATGAACTAGCAAAGGTTGATGAAGATGGTAAAAGATTACCAAATGGAGTATGTAAGAAAACTGACTTTGGTTACACTTGTAGTTATTTTTATTGGAGTAAAACGTCTTACGAATATGATGAATGGGATATTGAATCTAATACAAATGTATTAATAAAAAAAGAGATAAACAAAATATCGTAAACAACCAATTAGAGTTAATTAAAATTTTGACATTAAAAAAATTTTAAGTTTAGTTGTAAAAAAGAAATGATACAATTACAGCATAAGAGAAAGCCAAATAATACTTTTCGCCCTCGTGCAATAAAAACATTGGTACTGTTTTTATCTGATATTAGTTTGCTAACTCGAATTTTAAGCTACGGTTTTTCTATTTTAAGCAAAATGCTTAATAATTAAATAAATTGAGATATCAGGTCTAAAAAGTATCTGATAATCTCTACTAAAATAATTTTCCACATATTTTTACACTCCTTTCTTGCTACTCCCTACTAACTTTACAAAAGTTCCCGAACAAAAAAGGTATATAGTGTGCTTTTTATTAAACCACTTTTCTTATGCCATATAAAAAATAAAGGATTACAATATTTACATTATAATCTTGAATAGATATTACAAAAAAGAGACTAAAGAATAACTAAGTTATTATCATTTTTTGTAGAAATATTAAATATTATATTTGTAATGCAAATGTATTGACAATGTATTGATATTTTGATATACTGTTAATATATAAAAAATGTAAAAGGTATAAAATGACAACAGATACTTTAAAACTATTAAAAAAAGAGCTTACAAAAGCTATCAACAAACAAGAAAATAAACTAAGCTCAAAAACAAGAGACTTGTTTAATGATATGTATAATGAATACAGAAAACAAAATAATCATCACTATGATGAAAAAAGCCACAAAGTAATTTATCATAAAGAATATTTAGATGGTATTGGTAAATTAAGATATGGATTGGAAGATTGTAAGATTTGGGAAGATAAAATTGAAGAATTAAAAGCTCATAATGAATTTGAATTTGCTGAAAGATTAGCAAAAGTTTATGAAGCTAAAAAACCTTTAATTAAAGAGGCTTTTAGATTAAGAGCAGAAGTTGAAGCTTTAGAAGATGAGCTAATTGGTGGAAATCAAGCAGAGAGATTATTTAAAGCTTTTGCAAATGCTGAAAAAAATGAAAAAAATATAAAAGCATTAAATAAATATATCAACTCTTTAAAAAATTGGAAACCATCTGAAC
>CBFIGT010000189.1:0-3041 GCA_965662175.1 Arcobacter sp.
TCAAAATAGATTTGAATTAAAAAGTAAACCAATTGTTGTTGCTGATAGGGGAATGTTAACGAATGCAAATATAGCTTATTTAGAGAATAATAAGTATAAATATATTTTAGCCTATAAAATTAAAAATGTATCAAATGAGTTAAAAGAGAGAATTTCCAATTTAACTTTCATAAATGATGGAACAATTCATACCCTTGATATAAAAGATAAAACAATTGAATATAAAGATGATAATGATGAGAAACAAAAAATCACTATCAATCAAAAATTAATCATTACATACTCTACAAAAAGAGCGAAAAAAGATAAAAGAACAAGAGAAAAAGCATTAGAGAAAATCAATTTAAAATTAAATCAACAAAATGTTAAAAAGTCAGATTTAAAACTATCTTATTATGCTAAATATCTTGATATAAATCATAAATGTGATATAAAATATACTCTTAATCAAAATAAAGTATTACAAGATGAAAAACTAGATGGCTTAAAAGGGTTTGCAACAAATGATTTTACTCTTTCTTCAAATGATGTTATTGCTCACTACCAAAATCAATATGAAGTAGAACGAGCTTTTAGAATATCAAAGACAGATTTAAAGATTAGACCAATATATCATAGATTAGAAACAAGAATAAAAGCACATGTTCTTATATCATTTGTATCCTATGCAATATATAAAGAGTTTGAAAGAAAATTGAAAATTAATGATGTCAAATTTAATTTCTCACAAAAGTTTTTAAGAAAAATTATAGAACATTTTATGGCTTTAAAAATAGATGATGAAATAATTCCTATTAATCCATCAGACATACAAAAACAAATCTTAGATGCTATAAAAAATTAGAAAATTATTTGTGTGCCTTATCGCACAAAACAGGAACAAGTTAAGCATGTAAATGATAAAAAATTATCTATTATGCTTTTTTTAATGGATTATAACCATTTAAAATTTTGTGGTAAAAAAATATTTGGTGATGAATATATCAAAGATAGTAGAAATCCAGAGCCAAGGATTTTAAGTGAAATTTTTGAAATAATTGCAAATGAAGAAAATTTAGATGAAGAGGACGAAAGAGTCTATTTAATCCAAGAGATTTTAGATAATGTTGATATTGAAATTATTGAAAGAGATAATTTTATAGAGTTAAAATTTGTATCAATTGGTGCTGAATTTGATGATACTATGTTTGATAGTGATGAACTTAAAACTATTAATAAAATTGTAAATGAGTATAAAGAAAGTACTCCAAGAAACATTGCAAATGATACTTTTAAATTAGATGAAGTAAGAAATAAAGAAAAAGGGGAAGTGGTTATTTAACCACCTCTTTAATCTCTTTTTTTATTCTAAAAAAAAGTGCATATAAAACAGGTACAAAACCTAAGGTAAATATGGTAGATATCATTAAACCAAATATAATAGATATTGCCATAGGCTCCCACATAACTCCACCACTATACCATAAAGGAACAAGCCCTAGCATAGTTGTTAAAGTTGTAAGAATTATTGGTCTAAACCTACTAAGACTAGCTTCAATAATTGCCTCATAGGGATTAAATCCATTCTCTTCCTCTTCTATTTTTATTCGCTCAATTAATACAATTGCATTATTAATTACTATTCCTGAAAGGGAAATAATTCCCAAAAGAGTCATAAATCCAAAATATGAGTTTGTAATGTATAAACCAAATGAAACCCCGATTATTCCCAAAGGAATTGCTGTAATTATAATAAATGGTTTTTTTACTGAGTTAAATTGAGCAACCATTAAAAGAAGAATTGCCATAAAAGCAATTGGAAGATTTACAACAATAGAGTCATTTGCTTTTCCTGATGCTTCAAACTCCCCACCAAACTCATAATAATATCCCAAATCAAAAGTTTTAGAGTAGTCATCAAGCCATGGTTGTATAGCTGCAAAAATCTCTAAGGCATTTGCATTCTCTTTTATATCAGAACCCACTATTATAGTTTTTAATCTGTCCCTTCTTATGATTTTTGACTCTTCATAAACTACATTTATAGATGCAACTTGAGATAAGGGAATATTTTTTCCACTACTTTGAGAGTATATATTTAAACTCTCTAATCTATTAATATCATCTTTTGTATTTTCATTTGACCTTAATATTATTGGAATTAATTTATCATCTTTTCTAAATGTACTAAGCTCATATCCACTTAGACTACTTTGTAAAGAGAGTGCAATATCAAAATTTGTAATGCCCTCTTTTAAAGCCTTTGCCTCATCAATCTTGATTGATAATTTTTTATTTCTAATTCCCCAATCATCAACTATATTTTTAACACCATCAATTTTTGATAACTCTTGTTTTATTCTTGCACTTAATTCAAAAAGTCTATCAGTATCTTTTCCACTAATTCTAATCTCTATTGGCTTTTTAACAGGTGGTCCCATAGCTAAAGTTTTTGCATTTATTTGCATATCTGGAAATCTCAATTTTGCAAACTTTTCTATATCTTTTCTTATTTCTCTCATTTTTGAAGTATCTTTTGTATTTACTAAAATAGTACTATACTCAGCACTTGCTAACTCCTGTTCATAAGATAACCAAAATCTAGGAGCACTTTCTCCTATAAATGAAACAAAATTTACAACTTCACTACTCTCACCATGAGACATATATTTCTCTTTTATATATTTTTCTATAATTTCTACATTAGCTTTTGTTGTCTCAATAGCTGTTCCAACGGGAAGATTAATCTCAACTGTAAAAGTAGATTCACTTGAGGGTGGAAAAAACTTTTTAGGAACATAATCTAAGAGTTTTAATGAAGCAATAAAAATCAAAAGAACCACAATAATAGTTGCTGTTTTATTAGCTAAAACAAAATCCAAAAAAGCTCTATAAAAACCTTGGAATCTACTCTCTTTATGCTCACTTAGTAAATCTTTTTTCATAAAATATTTACTTAAAACAGGAGTTAAGGTAAGTGCTAAAACCCATGAACATAAAAGTGTAATTGTTACGACTTTAAATATGGAGTTTGTATATTCACCTGTGCTGGATTTTGCTAG
>CBFIGT010000190.1:0-3002 GCA_965662175.1 Arcobacter sp.
TTATGATTTAAGGGTAATGGTAAATTTGTATTACAAAGATCTTCTAATCCTAAACCTTTTATATATTCACCTAAAATTATTGTTCCTGCTCTTGGTGTTAGTCTTTCATTAGTAGTTGTTAAATCGAAATCTAAAATAGTTTGTGTCACAATATAATCCTTGGAAAAGGTTGCACCTAATGGGTGAAAGTGTTAAGTGCAACTTTTTATCTTTATATACTGTATTATAGCTATTCCTGACTTCTTTTCTAAATCTTATGGAATTATTTGGGAGTAACTCTTTAACTTTTGACAATGCAGCTTTTACTGGTTTTTTAAAAATGAGTATTGATGTATGTGAAGTTAACTAAGTTTTAAAGGAAAAAAATGAATAAAAATTTATCAAAAATTGTATCTCTACGAGTTGGAAAAATATCAAAAATAAAAAACAGTGATAAAGAGATTTTATCAGCAATAAATAAAACAAATACAAAAAGTTCATATCTTACAAAAATAGGTTTTGAAGATGATGAACAGTATGATAAAAGATATCATGGAGGAGAAAATAAGGCGGTTTTATTTTTTTCTTTGGAAACTTATAAAAAGATTGAGAAGATATTAAATATAAATTTAGAGTATAAAGATTCTACGCCATTAGGTGAAAATATTCTTGTTTCTGATATTTGTGAAGATGATATTTGTGTTGGTGATATTTTAAAATTAGGTGAAGCAATAGTGCAAGTTACTCAACCAAGGGAACCATGTAATAAACTTAGTATAAATAGTGGGAATAAAAATATGCTAAAAACTATTTATCAAAATGGATATACAGGTTGGTATGCAAAAGTTTTACAAGAGGGTATTGTAAAACAGAATGATAATTTAGAACTATTAGAAAGTCCATATGAAAATCTTACAATTGCATCTTTAAATAACTCACTTTTAAATCCAGTTAAATATAAAGATGTTATAAAAGAGGCTATTTCTTGTGAAGTTTTAGGTAAGCCTTTTAAGGAGGAGTTACAAAGAGTTTTAGGATAAAATAGTTTAAACTATTTTATCCACTTCAAAGTGCTAATAATCTTTAATATTACTAAATTCAAAATCTACATAATCACTTGAAATTATTTCATAATTTAAGTTTGAAAGTTCATCATTTAGGCTTGTTTTTGAAAAATCTATTGAGTTCAGTTGCTCAAAGTTTTTTATTATCTCTTTAACTGTTGTGATAGAATCATAGCTATTTGGGTTAAATGCAACTTTTGATTTTTTACTCATAAATATCCTTTTTATACTATATTTATTTGCTATGCATATTTCATTCTTTTGATTAAGTATTTATTTACAAATATTACTTTCACATGAATCTATTGAGTCAACTTTTCCATACTCTTCCACATAGTTTATTCCCCATTTGAACATCTCTTGTAAGACAGGTTTTAGATTTTTCCCTGCATCTGTTAGGCTATATACTACTTTTGGTGGTACTTCTGCAAAAACTTCTCTATGAATAATATTTTTTTCTTCTAACTCTTTTAATTTTACAGTTAGTGTTTTTTGGCTTATTTCACTTATTATTTCATGCAACTCTTTAAATCTTTTATCACCATCTAATAAATGCCATATTATTGCTAATTTCCATCTATCATTAAATATATCAAGTGTAACTGCAACTGAACATTTGTACTCTTTGTCATTTATGTAATACATCTTAAATCCTTCTATGAAAAAAATTATATCATAAAGTAAATAAATTTTCATTACTTACCTAAAGTAAAGTAAGGGTATATTAAGTTTATAATGTATATAATTTTAAAATAATTGAAGGAAATATTATGAAAAAAGTATTGATATTAAATGGACACCAATATTATGACGTCGTAGCAAAAGGTGAGCTTACTCAAAAGTTTATAGATAAAGCAAATGATTTTTTTAGTAAAAATGGTTTTGAAGTTAAAAATACAGATATTGAAAATGGATATAATATAGAAGAAGAAGCAGAAAAATTAGTATGGGCTGATTATGTTATATTACAATATCCTGTTTATTGGATGGGTTTACCTTGGATAACAAAAAAATATTTTGATGAAGTTTTAACACAAGGAAAACATTATATAAATGATGGAAGAAGTAGAGAAGATAGTTCAAAAACTTATGGAAGTGGGGGATTATTAAAAAATAAAAAATATATGTTATCTTTAACTTATAATTGTCCCACATCAGAGTTTAATACTAAAGATGGTTTTTTTGATGGTTTGTCTGTTGATGAAGCACATATTGCTGTTCATAAAATATTTCAATTTTGTGGCTTAAGAGCTTTGAAAACTTATTCTGTTCATGATATATTTAAAGGTGATTTAAATATTGAAAGCGAATTGGCAAAATTTGAAAAATTATTAAAAGAAAATTTTTTATAAAAGAGGAAACAATGGAAAAAATTGTAATCGTTGCAAAGATTAAGATAAAAAAAGAGTTTAAAGATGAAGTTTTTAGTGAGCTTGTAAAACTATATAAAGCTACACATAAATATGATGAGGGATGTATTCAGTATGAATTACACAAAGATTTAGAGGATGAAAATAGTTTTACCTTTGTTGAAACTTGGGAAAATAGTGATTTCTTAGCCTTACATGAAAAAAAAGAGCATTTCCAAGTTTTTGTATCAAAAATAGAAAATAAAATTGAAGCTCTAACTATAAGCAAGTTAGAAAAACTAGATATTTAAGGAGTTTATGTGAGTCTTTTACTTAATGAGGGCAAAATAAAAAATCTAAAAATAAAAAATAGAATTGTAATGCCTCCAATGTGTATGTATAAAAGTGATGATAGTGGTGAGTTAAAATCTTTTCATATGAATCATTATAGTTCAAGAGCTATTGGTGGTGTGGGCTTAATTATTGTGGAAGCTACAGCTATAGAACCTAGAGGAAGAATTTCTAATAATGACTTGGGATTATGGGAAAATTCACAAATTATTAAGCACAAAAAACTTAATAAAAAACTTCACGCTTATGGAGCTAAAAC
>CBFIGT010000191.1:0-2966 GCA_965662175.1 Arcobacter sp.
ATTAATATTTATAAGATGATTTTTAATTCTTTGGCATAACTTTAATAGGTACGATTTGAATCTCTTCCATATCCCAAACTCCACCTTTTACGTATGGTTCATTCTCTAACCAAGCTTCAAACTCATCTTCGCTAGCAAAATTTGTTACAACTGATGAACCAACCATCATATCCTCTTCAATTAGTGCACAAGCACTTACTATTTTACCCTCAGCCATAAGTTTTTGAGTAGCTTCAACATGAGCTGGTCTTGCTTCCATTCTTTTATCAAGTGCCCCTTCATTATCATATGCGATTACTAAATATTGCATTATTATCCTTTTAAATATTTTGGATAATTATAGCTAGAATAGATGATATTTATATAAAATTAGTTGAAAATCATTCCATTTGCCATTGCAAAGCAAAATGGATAAAGTAGTACATTAAAGTATCTAAAAAGTGGAGTCATATTTACATTCATGGGCATTATTTCATGAATTTCTAATCCCGATGATAATTTTTGCATCATATTTAATTTAACAGCCATATCCATAAATTTAACAATAACAATTGAAGCCATCCAAAAGTCAAAGTTATTTAAATAAATAGTAACAGCTAAGGCATAGAAAAAACTTGCATGTAGTAAAAAATATAAAAAGATATTTTTTTTGTAAATTAAATAGTTATTATAAATAAGTCCATAAAGGGTATCGTGTTTTTGCCAGTTTGATTCAAATAGCTCAACAGCCATGAAAATAAGCAGTAAGGAGAATAAATCCATATTTTTACCTAAGATTTAACAATAGAGCAAAAGCTCTATTGTCTACTCTTCAATATCTTGAAATTTAATTTTTTTGTTTTTATAAAGACCTGTTCCTACAGGAATAGTTCTACCAATAACAACATTCTCTTTTAAGTCTTCAAGCATATCCATTTTTGCACTAATTGCAGCTTCTGTTAATACTTTTGTAGTCTCTTGGAAAGATGCAGCTGAAATAATAGAATCAGATGTAACAGCAGCTCTTGTAATCCCTAATAATAAAGGATCAGCAATAGCAGGCTCTCCACCTAATCTCATAATTCTTTGGTTTTCGATTTGGAATCTTTTCTTAGAAACCATATCTCCAACAATAAACTTAGTATCTCCACCATCAAGAATAGAAACTTGTCTTAGCATTTGAGATAAAATAACCTCAATATGTTTATCAGCAATATTTACCCCTTGAGATCTATATACTTGTTGTACTTCAGATACAATAAAGTAATGAAGTGCTTTTTCACCTAAAATTCTTAAAATATCATGAGAAGCAACTTGACCATCTGTTAATGCTTCACCTGCATGTACGAACTCACCCTCATGTACTAAGATTTGTTTAGATTTATCAACTAAATACTCAACTCTATTATCTTTCTCATCAGTTACGATGATTCTAGATTTACTTCTTAGTGGTTTACCAAAAGAAACAATACCATCAAATGATGCAAGTACTGCAATATTTTTTGGTCGTCTAGCTTCAAATAACTCAGATACTCTTGGAAGACCTCCAGTAATATCTTTTGATTTTTGATTGGCTTTTGGTGTTTTACCAATAATATCAGCTATTTCAACTCTTTTCCCCTCTTCAACGAAAATCGAAGTTTTAGGGTCAAGTGAATATCTAATTAATTCACTATCATCAGTTGCAATTACTACAGTTGGTTTATATCCACTTGGAATATACTCATTAATAACAAGCTTAGAACTTCCTGTTAACTCATCAAATTGCTCAGATGCTGTAATTCCTGGAATAATATCTTCAAATGTTACAGTTCCTGCTTTTTCAGCAATTGTTGGATTTGCATATGGATCCCATTCTGCAATTACAACTTGTTCTTGTTTAGCTGGTTTTGAAATTTCTGTATCTTTTTCAACAGGTGTATTATCATCAACTACAACAACAGAACCTCTTGAGATATAGTGTCTTAATGCTTCTCTATCATCAGCATCAACAACAACAGCAAAAAGTCCTTTTTCAACAACTTCATCACCTGATTTAATATCTTCTCTTCTTTCTAAATAGTCACCTGTTAATTTATAATATTTAACAGTACCCTTAGCCCCTGAACTAACTACTGTAGTAATAGGTGCTCCATCTTGAACTTTTAATTCAGATGCAAATGGAATCCTATTTGGTACATTCCATCCATCTCTAATCATTTCAACGATAGATTCATTTTGTTCAACTTCTTCACCATTTCCATATGGTAAATATAATTTCCCTTCAATTTTACCTGAAACTCCAGCAAGCTCATTTGGTCTAGCAACATCATTTTTTCTTAGGTAATATCGTTTTTTATCACTTCCATTAGAGATTGTTAAAATAGTCTCTTCGTGAATTGTTTCAACAGTTACTTTACCTTTAAATGGTGCATTAATTTTAGGCTCAACTAATAAAATACCAGCATTTCTTCTATTTGCAACAATTAACTTCTCAGCTTTGTTTACATAAGTTTTAATGTTGTAATATCTAATAAAACCTTCTTTATCAGCTCTTAATTCTCTCTCAGTTTGAGTTGCACTTGCAGTTCCCCCAACGTGAAATGTTCTAAGTGTAAGCTGAGTTCCAGGCTCACCAATTGATTGAGCTGCTAATACTCCAACAGCTTCACCTGGATTTGCTTTTCTTTGCTCACCTAAGTTTAGACCATAACATTTAGAACATAAACCATGCTCAACTTTACAAGTTAATGGTGTTCTAATTACTACAGATTTAACTTCAGCATCAGCAACTACTTTTGCATCTTCTTCTGTTATTAATGTACCTTCAGTAAATAGAATCTCATTTGAGATAGGATCAATGATATCCTCAGCTATTACTCTACCTGTGATTCTCTCTTCTAAAGACTCAATTAGTTCATTTCCACTTGATAAATCAGTAATCTCAACACCTTCGTGAGTTCCACAATCTTCAACTGTAATTCTAACATTTTGAGATACATCAATAA
>CBFIGT010000192.1:0-2911 GCA_965662175.1 Arcobacter sp.
TGAGTTCCTTCACAATTTACAGAGGCAAATTCATATCTTTTTTTAGCTTTTTAATGTCTTTTAAGGTTGCCATTTTTAACTCCTATTTTTTGTATATCGCTATGCGATTTTCTTTAACCATCTCAACCAAAATGGTATTATCCTTGCTCAATTTCGAAATATCATCATGCAATAAAAATTCTGATTTATCAAAAATTTCTATCGTTAAACTTGCGTCTCCATTAAGCCATGAATAACCCTTTGTTGTATATTTAAGCATAATAATTTTACAGTAATTTTATATAATTTGTCAAGTATATATACTATACATTTAAATAAATTTTGTAATTTCTTTCAAATGTTTTTCTAGGTATATTTTCTTTTCTTTAGCCAATAGGGTTTCTGAAAACAAAAGCATAGTTATATCTTTAGGAACTACAGTTTGATATTTTATAGAAAGAGCTTTTATATCTGCATTTACTTTTGTTTTTGACTCTTGATAAAATGTTTTATATTTATTAAGTGCATAAGCATCTAATGTTGATTCAGGAAATTTTTTGCTATCTGTTCTTCTTGCTAGAGTTATACTTATCAGCTTATTCATTTTTCATCTTTTAATTGTTCTCTAATTTTAGTTGAAATATTCTTTTTTGAAGAATTGATTATTTTATCAATTTTTTCTTCTATTTCAAGTTTTTTATTTCTAAACTCAATGTCTGTTTCTAAATTTAATTCCATCATCTTAACCTTTTAACTTTACTGCACTTTTATTTTTTGTTTTCATCTATTTTTATATCAGGTTTAATAATCTCTTTTTTATCGAAATAATCTGTAATTATTTTGTTTATTTTTTCTTCAACCATTTTCTTTTCTTTAAAAGTTAAATTTGATTCAGGCAAATCAATAGTGACTACTTCATTATCTGAGGGGTTGACTCGTAATTTAATAGTGCTAAGAAAAGTCTTAAATCTTTCTATTTCTTCTGTTTTTCTCTCACGTTCTTCTTCTATTTTTTTCTCATATTCTTTTTTGATATTTTCCAAAAAGACTTTTTTAGAACCAAAAAGAAAATATTTACCTTTATGTTTATCTTCAAACAATTGGTATGATTTTGATTTGTTATTTAATATCACTTCATATTCATTGCTATTGACAAGCTTTACTTTGGAGTTTTTATCAATTTTTTGAAAATAATATTCAAGAGAATTGCCATATGTATATTCAATGATGGCTTTTATTGTATCATCAATAATTTTGGCATTTTCTTTTGACAACTCTTTTTTTTGCTGATGATTGACAATCAACACACCAATACTAACACCAATAATTATAATTATTACTATGTTTATTATTGTTTTCATAAATTCCTTTTTCTTGCTTTACAGTATGTTTTTCTTATAATCTTCAAGCGTTGAAAAATACTCTTCAATCAAGCCAACACTTAAATTATCATTGTATGTAACACTACCTGCATGACACACACTTATTTTTTCAATTTCAAATATTTTTTTGTGTTCTCTAAAAGCAATTTGTTTAGCTAAATCTTCTGCTTTTATACCATTTATTGAATCTGCAAATGTAGAAGCTACACCTGTTTTTTGAATTTGTTCCTCTGAAAACCATTTTTTTATAAGTATCATAATTCGCTCCAACTTTGTGGCACTAAAATTGTGCCGACTCCTCTTCTAATTTTTTCAACCATTCTTCATGATAGCAGGATTTTTTAGAGTCGTAATGTTCTTTGTTATCAGGCAAAATATCAGCTCTAAGAATAAAACCATCTTCATGTCCATTTTTATCAAATTTATCTATATAAAATGTATCAATAACAGTTCCGAAACCACTTCCTTTTTTAATAATCTCTACTCTATCACCAATACTTAAGCTAGGAGTTGGTAGATTTCTTTTTTGTGTCTTTATGTATTTATTAAAATACTCATCAACTTTTTTACTTTTGATTGCCTTTTCTGATGCCTTTTTTATCTTTTGACTTAATTTCATAACTCAACCCTTTACTGCACATAATTTTATAAACTCAAGCAACCCAACTTCTTTAAGTTAGACTTGTTAAACTTAAGCCACCTTTTCTAAATTGTTCATCAATTCAATTGCTCTTTCAACTACTCTATTAATAGACTTATGTTCAAAATATTTTCCATTAATAGAAAACCACCACTTATCACTTCTTAGCGAATTATCATTTCTAATCTCGATACTTATCATTGTTTCTTGATTAGTTAATTTTAAATACCCACCTTTTGCATACCCCGTAGAGTAATCAACTTTCTGATAAGTATTAACCGCCCATTCATTAAATCTCTTACCCTCTGTAATCCTTGTTATTTTAGCCATTACTGAACCTTTATAGGACTAAATCTTGTCTAAGACAGTTATAGAAAGAAGACCTTTTTCTTTGTAATCTTCAACAATACTTTCCCAAGTTCCAATAGAAAAAGTAACATCATTTTTATCATCAATATATTCAACTTTAAATTTGTACACTTTAAAAACCTTTCACTTAAATTTATCGGCTATTTAAACTAATGCCGATTTAGCTATATGTAATATTACTCTTATTATCAATAAATGTCAAGTATATATACTATACATTTAAGCAAATTTTGTAATTTCTTCTAAATGTTTTCCTAGGTATATTTTCTATATTCTTTCAAATAAAAAAACTTTTTTAATTGAAATGGTACAAAATTAAATTTTATTTATCAAAAGAATTTAAATATTTATTTCAAATTCGTATTTTTATAAAATAGTGCTACAAAAAATACTTAATTCAAGTATTTTTTTTGTATCTCTAAAAGCTTATCAAAATCATCTGATTTTTCTTTAAGTTTTTTAGTCTTTAGTTTATATTCTTCTCCTAATAGTTTAACTTTAATAATGTTTTTTAGAGCTACTTTTCCTAAAGCTGAAATAC
>CBFIGT010000193.1:0-2866 GCA_965662175.1 Arcobacter sp.
GATTAGCTCAGTTGGTAGAGCGCTACCCTTACAAGGTAGATGTCATAAGTTCGAGTCTTATATCGACCACCATTTCAAAATAATAGTGCGGCTGTAGTTTAGTTGGTTAGAATGCCTGCCTGTCACGCAGGAGGTCGAGGGTTCGAGTCCCTTCAGCCGCGCCACTATTATAAAATCACATAACCTTTTTATCATCATTTATTTGCTATTCTATCATATCTTATTTACAAGGTCTTTTATGATAAAAGCAAAATCACTTTACCACTTAATTTTATATAGTATTATATTTATTGTAATACTTATCTCTTTTTTTACATTTATAATTATTGAAAATGCTTTTGATGATTTTCAAGAGAAAATTGATATTATCAAAACAGACTACTCAAGTAAACAAAAAGATATTATTAGAAATGATATTGAATCAACTATTAGCTTCATTAGTTATTATCACAAGAAATATAAAAATATAAAATCAGAGGATGAAATAAAAAGTGATATTTTAGAAGCAATAGAAAACATGAGAGATAAACAAAGCTTAGATAACTATACATTTGTTTATGATTTTGAGGGTACATCAATTTATAACCCTATTTCAAAACAAAATGAGGGTAAAAATCTCTTTGAATATAAAGACATAACAGGGAAACTTGTAATAAAAGAGTTAATTAATATCTCAAAAGATAATGCAGGTGGATATGTTGAATATATTTGGTTTAAACCACAAACTAAAACTGATGTACAAAAAGTATCCTATGCCTTATCTTATAAACCTTGGAATTGGACTGTAGGAAAAGGTGTTTATTTAGATGAGATAGATAAATTAGTTAGTCAAAAAAAAGAAGATTATGATGAAAAGATATCTAACTATATTCTTCAAATCTTATCTTTAACAATTATGCTAGTTCTTTATTCAATATTTATTTATAAAAATGCAACAATATTAATCGTAAATGATGTTAAAGCTATTGGGAAATATTTTCAAGACTCACAAGAAGATGATAATCCAATAAATCAAAATAAAATCATTTTTGGAGAGTTTAAAGTAATTGCGAACTATGCATATGATGCAATGCATAGCATAAAAGATAAAAACAATATGCTAAATGAACTAAATGTACATCTTCAAACTACTGTCTCTAGGCAAACAAAAGAGCTTACTAACTTAATAGAAAAACAAAAAAAGTTTCTAAAAAATTCAGTTCATGAAATAAATACACCCTTGTCCATAATTAGAACAAACCTAGATTTATATAAAATGAATAACCAAAGTAATAAGTATATTAGAAATATTGAAAGTGGTGCAAAAACAATACAGTACATATTTGATGATTTATCATTTATGATTAAAAAAGATAGAGTTAGCTACGAAAAAGAGATATTTAACTTTTCGGAATACTTAAAAGAGCGATTAGAGTTCTTTGACGATATTTGTACATCTAATTCACTATTTTTTGTTACAAATATTCAAGACCCAATATTTATAAATTTCAATAAACTACTTTTACAAAGAATTTTAGACAATAATATTTCAAATGCAATAAAATACTCATATAAAGACTCCCCTATTTTCATAAAGCTTTTAAAAGATGATTTAGGAACAATATTTGAAATAAAAACTAATTCAAAAAAAATAGAGAACAAAGATAAAATTTTTAATGATTTCTATAGGGAAAATGATGCAAGAGGTGGATTTGGATTAGGTCTTAGAATTGTAAAAGAGATTTGTGATAAAAATAAAGTTATAATAACTCTTAACTCAAACGATGAGTCAACAAAATTTACATATAGGTTTACGAAAAATGAAAATACTACTTCTTGAAGATGAATTAATGTTAAACAATGCAATTGTAGAGTACTTAAGCAATGTAGGTCATATTGTTTCAAGTTTTACAGATGGGCAAGATGTTTTAGATAATGTAAATAGTTCATATGATTTATTAATTTTAGATGTAAATGTACCAACAGTAAATGGTTTTGATGTATTAAAAACATTAAATACAAAAAATATATTTATTCCTACTATTTATATAACTGCATTAATAGATATAGAAGATATTACAAAGGCGTATGATTTAGGTTGTAGAGAGTACATAAAAAAACCTTTTCACCTAGAAGAGCTTGGTATTAAAATAAATCAAATACTAAAAAAAGACAAAAAAGCTACTTCACATATGAAATTATCTGAAAACTACTCTTATTCAAAAACAGATAAAGTGCTATATTTCAATAATGATGCACAAAATTTAACAAGAAAACAGTTAGAGATAATTCACATACTAGCCCTTAACATTAATATGATAGTTGACTTTGAAAGATTTAGGGTTGATGTATGGGATGCTGAAGATATTGATAATCCTACTATTAGAGCTGAAATATCAAGACTAAAAAAGGTACTAAAAGAGGACTTTATCAAAAATATCAGGGGTTTAGGATATAAAATAGATAGATACTACTCTAAATAAAGTACCATTTTATGGTACTTTAGAACTCTACTTACATTTTTTTACACAAATTTATAAATTTCTTTTAATTTTTTTTATATTGCTATCCTTTTGCTATTCACTACTATTACAATTACATTGTTAATTATTAAAGAGCACTATCTTTAGTAAATTCAAAAAAGGAGAATCTATGAGTCCAGAAAAAGCTCAGGCTTATTGGAAAGAGAATATTTCAACAATTCTAAAACTTTTAGTAGTTTGGTTTGTTGTTTCTTATGGCTGTGGTATTTTATTTATTAATGAGTTAAATGCTATTTCGATTAGTGGTGTTAAATTAGGTTTCTGGTTTGCACAACAAGGTTCAATCTATGTTTTCGTTTTATTAATTTTCGTATATGTTAAATTAATGAACGGTATAGATGAAA
>CBFIGT010000194.1:0-2846 GCA_965662175.1 Arcobacter sp.
ATTTACAGCTGGAATTGGAACACGTGTTTTTCAATTTGTAAATAAAGGAAATATTCCTCCAATATTTTTAGCCTCATCATTTGCTTTTATAGCTCCAATTTCACATGGAGTTAAAACCTGGGGAATAGCAGCTACAATGTCAGGTTTAGTTGCAGCTGGATTTTTATATGTAATATTGAGTTTTTTAATAAGATTAAAGGGTGATAATTTTTTACATAAACTACTTCCTGCTATTGTTGTAGGGCCTGTTATTATGTCTATTGGACTTATTTTATCTCCCGTTGCTGTTTATATGGCTATGGGAAAAACAGGTGATGGTTCTATTGAACTTGTACCCTTTGAACAAGCAATTATAATATCAATGATAGCACTTTTTACTACAGTATTTGTATCATTATTAGGAAAAGGTATGTTTAAACTACTACCTATTTTATTTGGTATTATTATAGGTTATATTGTTTCACTATTTTTTGGAATTGTTGATTTTTCTGCTGTTGAAAAAGCTGCATGGTTTTCTATGCCAAATTTTACAGCTCCTGAGTTTAACTGGCAAGCAATAATTTTTATTTTACCAATTGCTATAGCACCTGCTATTGAGCATATTGGTGATATGTTAGCCATATCAAATGTAACAAAACAGGATTACTTAAAAAAACCAGGACTTAAAAACACACTATTAGGAGATGGTCTTGCAACATCAGTAGCTTCTATGTTTGGTGGACCTCCTAATACTACATATTCAGAAGTTACAGGTGCTGTTACAGTTACAAAAGCATATAATCCAGCTATTATGACTTGGGCAGCAATATCAGCAATAGTTTTAGCTTTTGTTGGAAAACTTGGTGGTTTATTAGCAACAATTCCAAGCCCTGTTATGGGTGGAATAATGCTTTTATTATTTGGTATTATTGCAACTTTAGGTATTTCAACACTAACTAGAGCAAAAGTTGATTTCTCTTGTCCTAGAAATATGATTATAGTATCTATGATTTTAGTATTTTCAATTGGTGGAATGACTTTTAATTTTGGTGGAGTTCCTTTTTCAGGTATTGGATTAGGTGCGATTGTAGGTATTGTTTTAAACTTAATATTACCACAGCCTAAATAAAATATTATTTTTCAATAAAGATTAAAAATTTAATAGTTATAACATATTAAATTTTCTATAATAAAATAAAAACTTAAGAGGTTAATAATGGCAACAAAAGAGCACGCATTTGATATATCAGCAAAACTAGATATGCAAGAGATGAAAAATGCAGTAATACAAGCACAAAAAGAGATAGAAAACAGATATGATTTTAAAGGTTTAAAAGCAGAAATAGATTTTAATCAAGGTGCTAAAACAATAACTTTAACATCATCAAGTGACAATAAAGTAGATGCTATGTATGATGTTTTAATTGCAAAAATGAATAAAAGAGGATTATCAATAAACTCACTTGATGAAGCTAAAAAAGAGGATAGTTCAGGTGGAAATAGAAAATATGTTTATGCTGTAATTGATTCAATAAAAGCTGATGAAGCAAAAACAATTCAACTTGAAATAAAAAAACTAAAACTAAAAGTAAAAGCTGTAAATCAAGGTGATGAGATAAGAGTTACGGGTAAAAATATTGATGATTTACAAACAATTATGAAACATCTTAGATCTTTGGAATTAAAATCTCCATTGGTATTTGATAACTTTAAGTAAAATTTATGAAAGTATTATTATTAGAAGATGATGTTGCGTTAAGTGATATTTTAAGTGATTTCTTGGAACAAAAAGGACATGATGTATTTATTTGCTCAAGGGGAGAGGTTGCCTTAGAGTTTTTGATTGAGGGAACATTTGATTTTGCAATATTAGATATAAATACTCCAAATATGTCAGGAATTGATGTTTTAAAACATGTTAGGGAGGATTATAAAAGTCAAACTCCAATTATAATAATGACAGCATACCAAGATACAAAACATCTTAAAAATGCCTTTGAATTAGGAAGTGATGATTATATTAGAAAACCCTTTGATTTAGAAGAGTTAGACCAAAGAATAAATAGACTTTGTAGATATTTTTCAATAGAAAGAAATGATGATATAAAAATTTCAGAGGATATAAGTTTTAATCCTTTGGAGTGTCTTGTTATGATTAATGGTGTAAAAATACATATAGCTCAAAAAGAGAGAGATATTTTAAAATATTTTGTAAATCATAGTAAAAGAGTAATTTCAACAGATGAGATTTTACAAAATATCTGGGAGTATGATGAGCAACCAACAGATGCCACAATAAGAGTTTATATTAAAAATTTACGTGAAATATTAGGTAAAGATAAAATAGAAACAATAAGAGGAATTGGGTACAAGTTTGTATAAAAATGAAAAAAAGGCATTAATAAGTTTTTTATTTATTTATGTTGGTTCAACAGTTTTACTCCTTAGTATATTACTCTTTTCTTATTATCAAAAAGAGCTTGATATGCTAGACCGACAATGCTCAATAGAGATGACAAGTGCTGCAAATGAACTAAAAGCTAAAATATTAAATGCCCATATGGAGCATAAATCTTTTGTGCCTTTTATTTTAAAACAAAAAAACCTAACATATGGACTTTTTACTAAAGATGGAAATGAGATTTTTTCTCAATTAAAAAATCAAAATATAAATTTTGGTAATGAGGCCTCCCACAATAAAACCCATGCTTTTCATGTTTCAACAATAGATGACCATGATGAGAAAATAGATATAAAATACATTGTAATAGAGACAGATCAAGTAATAAATGAGATTCAAAAATTAAAAATATATATTATAGTAATACTTTTAATAAGTACAGTTTTTATAGCTTTTATTGGATATT
>CBFIGT010000195.1:0-2802 GCA_965662175.1 Arcobacter sp.
TACAAGTTGAGAGAAGAATTTATACTATGGATTTATTTGGGCTATATAAATTACTTGACAAAAAAATAATATTTTACTATAATTTCACCACTAAATATCTGGGGTATCGCCAAGTGGTAAGGCATCGGCTTTTGGTGCCGACATTCGCAGGTTCGAATCCTGCTACCCCATCCACTCCCAAATCGCGGAATAGAGCAGCTCGGTAGCTCGTCGGGCTCATAACCCGAAGGTCATAGGTTCAAATCCTGTTTCCGCAACCAATCTAGTTTTCATAACTTAATAAATGTGTCAAGGTAGCTCAGCTGGCTAGAGCGCTGGTCTCATAAGCCGGAGGTCGAGGGTTCGAGTCCCTCTCTTGACACCATATTTTTAAGACCTCTTTTTTTAATTCCATTTTTCACCTCAAAAAAGATATAATACTGCAAAGGTTTTACATGAAAAAAGAAATTGGATTATTATTACATATTTCCTCTCTACCAAATGATTATACAATTGGAACAATGGGAAAAGAGTGTTACAAATTAATTGACATACTTTCAGAAAATGGAATTAATATTTGGCAAATATTGCCTATTAATCCAACAGAAAAAGATCACTCACCCTACTCTTCTGTTTGCTCTTTTGCTGGGAATATCTCATTTATTGATTTTGAAGAGTTCTATTTAAATGATTTAATAACAAAAGAAGAACTAAATAGTTTAAAGAATAAAGAGAATATTTTTGAAGATCAAGATAGCTTAAAAAAGAAACAAAATTTATTAAAAAAGATATATAAACAAATGCCTTTAACTAATGAGTTTGAAGAATTTATTACTTTAAATAAATTCTGGCTTGATGATTATGCTCTTTTTCTAACACTTCAAGATAGACTTGATGAAAAATATTTTTATAACTGGCCTTTTGCTATTGCAAATAAAGATATGAATGATGAGTTAATAATAAATATTATTGAAGAGAATAGCCAATTAACTTATCATAAGTTTACTCAGTTTATATTTTTCAAACAATATATGAAACTTAAAAATTATGCAAATGAAAAAGGTGTAAAAATTTTTGGAGATATTCCTATTTATGTTTCTAAAAATAGCTCAGATGTTTGGGGTGACCAAGATATATTTCTTTTAGATGAAGATAAGCAACCAAAATTAAAAGCTGGTGTTCCACCTGATTATTTCAGTGAAATAGGACAAACATGGGGTAATCCTGTTTATGACTGGGAGAACAACAAAGAAAATGTTCTATCATGGTGGATTAAAAGAATAAAATATAGTTTAAATCTTTTTGATTTAGTAAGAATTGATCATTTTAGAGGATTAGAGAGTTTTTGGGTTATTCCTAAAGAGGATGAAACTGCTGTAAATGGTTGGTGGCAAAAATGTTATGGAGATGAACTTTTTCAAAAATTAAAAGAGAATATTGGTGAAGATTTACCAATTATTGCTGAAGACTTAGGTGAGATTACTCCTGAGGTTAATGAATTAAGAGAAAAGTACAAACTTCCTGGTATGAAAATATTAGCCTTTGCTTTTGATGAAAATGAAGATAATCCATATTTACCAAAAAACTGTGAAGAAAATTCTGTTTCATATATTGGAACTCATGATAATAACACTTTAATTGGATGGAAAAATGAGATTATAAAAAGAGATGATGAAAATGAAATAAAAAGAATTTTATCAGTTTTAAAAATAGATTCATTAGATGAGTTTGAAAAGAGTGTTATTAAAACTCTTTTAAATACTAAATCAAAGATTTCTGTGATTTCAATACAAGATATACTATTTTTAGATGAAAACTATAGAATGAATATACCAGGAATTGCAAAAGGAAATTGGACTTATCGTATGAAAATAGAGGAGCTAGATAAAGATATTTTAAAGCTACAATCCGATTAATTTTACTAAAAGGCTCAAAATGATAATTGATTTAACACATATAATTCACCCTAATATGCCTGTATATCCAGGAACAGAAAAACCTATTTTTCATAAAGGTACAACTATTGAGAAAGATGGTTTCTTGGAAAAAAAAGTAAGCTTTTTCTCTCATACAGGAACCCATATGGATGCACCTGCACATATTATAAAAAAAGCTAAAACCTTAGATGCCTTGGAAATAAATCATTTTTGTGGTGAAGCTTTATGTATTGATGTTAAAGATGAGTTTTTAAAAAAAGAGTTTTTAAAAAAGTATGAAGATGATTTAAAAGAAGTAGATTTTATTATTCTTAGAAGTTCTTGGAGTAAGTTTTGGGGAGAAGAAAAATATTTTACTAATTTTCCAACACTTACAAAAAAGGCTGCTTTTTATTTAAGAGAGTTTAACTTAAAAGGTATAGGTCTTGATATGATTTCAATTGATAAAGTTGAAAATGAATCTCTCCCTATTCATCATATAATATTATCCAATAATATGGTAATTATAGAAAACCTAACAAATTTAGAGAATTTGCCAAAAAGATTTAAATTTTATGCTCTTCCTTTAAAGCTACAAGATGCAGATGGAGCACCTGTTCGTGCAATTGCAGAAATAAATAATTTTTAAAACTAGTTTGTTAGGTAATTCATTTAATGGAATATTTTTTATCACTACTTATTTTCTAGTAAACTAATTATCTCTTCAATACCTAAAACTTTTCCAGTACTTTTAACAACTCCATCAATCACAAGTGCTGGTGTACTCATAACTTGATATTTCATAATATCCACAATATCTTCTACTTTTACAACTTCATGAAATCCACCAATTTTTGAAACTGCCTTTTTTGCTGCTTCTTCTAAAGCTTTACATTTTGTACATCCC
>CBFIGT010000196.1:0-2801 GCA_965662175.1 Arcobacter sp.
TAATGAATAAAAAACATAAATATTCTACTAATATTGATAATAGAGAGTTTAACTATATCAATTTAGAAAATGAAAAATTATTCAATAATTTAAGAGAATTAGCAGTTGAAAAACTAACAATTGCTATTGAAAAAATAAAATTGTTTAAACTTCAAAAGTCTATCAAACTTCAAATGAATTTTAAACCTCTAAATATTAGAAATAAAAAAAAGAAAACTCATTCATTATTTAAAAGAAAAAATAGAGAAACTCGTCAAGATTTAGAATATCAAGAAGCATTGGCTGATTTAAAAAATAGGGAAATATATATTGTAAATGATAATAATATTGAAATCATTAAAAAAATGAATAAAGAATTTTTAGATGATGGAACTATTAAAAATATTGTAAATTATATGAATTTACAGAGACAACTTGAACTTGAACCTCGAGAAATTGAAGAACAAAGAAGAAGAGATAGAAAAAAAGCGAAAAAAGAACAAGATCAAAGAATTAAAGAAAAATTACGACAACGACAACGTAAAAAAGAAGAAGAACAGAAAAAACAAGAACAAGAAAAACAAAGACAAATAGAGATAGAATCTGAATTATCAACTGATGATAGAAATTTAAAATAAGGAAAAATATGGACTTTTTTTTAGAAAATGATACAGAAGTAGAGAAAGTTAAAGAAAATGGGTTTAAAGTCCTTTATTTGGACAATAAACCTTATATTGTTTTAAATAATTTGTTAGAAGTAGAAAAAAATTCTTATTTGGTACATTTTACAAATTATACACCCTCAACAAATTTGATTTTATTCCAAGAGAGTTTAGATAGAGATTGTTCAAAGTTTTGTATCAGCAACTAATAGTCTTAAAGTTCTAGCATAGTTAATCTTACTTAGCTAAATTTGTACCCAAAAGTATATGTTATTTGTCGATTTTCAGGCTATCTTGTATATAATGTATGTTCAATAAATAGTTATATCAAGGAGAATAATAAATGGCATTGATAGAATGTACTGAATGTGGAAAAGAATATAGTGAGAAAGCAAAAGCTTGTCCAAATTGTGGTTGCCCAACAATTTCAAATACAATTACAGAAAAAAGAAAAAGAATTGAAACTTGTAGTGTTAATATAAAGGGTAATGAAACTTTAATTCCAAAAACAAAATGGATTAGCATTTTTATAATAATTATTCCAATGTTTGCATTTTGGGCTACTATGATGTCAATTCCTACTCCAGAAGTCCGAAGTATTTTTCAAAGTATACTAGGAGATGGAAATCATGAAGCTTCAATGTTTATTATAGGTATTGTAATACCATGGTTTTCAATATTACTATCATCTCCTCTAAGTAGACTTTTCCCTGAATATAAAAAACGCAAAAGAGAGGCAATAGAAATTAATAATTATTTTAAAAAAAGGTTTCTATTACTAGATACTATACCAGAGAACATTTCCAATACAAAAATAGTAAATACAAAAGCATTAACAGACGAAGAAGCAATGTTTAATCTTTATATGGAAGCCTATAAATATGATGCAGATTCTATTGTAATTAATGATAGTAATGTATCCACTCATGTAGTTGGTAGTGTAAAAAGCAATATTATTGGTGGTGGGGTTTCAGGCTCAACGACAAGTTCAAATACATTTCATATTACTGCCACTTTAGTAAAATACTAGAATATATTATCATGTATGAAAATTATATTGCATTTGATGTAAATTGGAGGTTATTGGCACTACCTTTGTTATTTTTATTTGTATTTTATCTAGTAATCCATTTTATAAATTACTTTATTCAAAATAGTACAAAACATACTGTGTTTAAGTATTTCATTAAAGAAATAGCTAGTGCTACAAGTAGTATATTTTACACATTAATTACTGCATTATTTTTATTATATTTAGGCTTTGTATCTACATATATAGCGAAAGTGGGTAAAGAACATAATATTACAAATGGTGACGATGGTATCAAATACATAATCCGACTTGGATTAAGTAACAATCATGATAAATAAATTCATTTAATACAAAATGAGTTAAATATATAACAAATCATTGGAGCTAAAACTTCATCCTGACCATATATTTTTACACGAGCTTTAATTTGTTCAAGTGCATCTGTTAAATCAAGTGTTTGATTCATTATTCAATCCTTTATATAATCTTTCCTAAATTCCACACTCCGAGAGGAGTGAAAAACTAAACTTTTTTATTAAAATTCCTAAATTTAAAAACTATACAATCTTTTTTAAATTCAAAATCAAAATCTGTTTTGATTAAATTGTGTTTAATGATTGATTTTTTACGGTTTTCAAAGTGATGTTTGAATTTTGATATATATTTATGAGAAGTATCAAAAATCTCATTTAATTCTTTTAAATTATACTTTACAGTAGTAATTTTTTCTTTTGTAATAGGGTTGATTTGTTTTTGCTTCATTTTAATAATTTGATAAATATTCATAGCGTATTTGCTACTTAATTTATTTATATCAATATTTAATAAAGTGAAATTACTTTTTTGAAGAATACACTTAAATAATTCATTGTCAAATAAAATTTTTACTTTTTGATTTTGATATGATTGAGGGAATCGCAATAATTCTCTTTTTTCAAATTTTAAGATAAAAGAAGTGTAATCAATTTTATTGTTGATTTTGGCATTGAAACCAAAATTCCTTATATTTTCTAATGAATTGATAATAATTTCTTTATAGTTTCGTTTTGGGTTGATATTCATTAAATCTCTTAAATTTTTAGGGAGTGTTAAAAATTCTGTGTCAATCTGATAAAATAATATTAAGG
>CBFIGT010000197.1:0-2702 GCA_965662175.1 Arcobacter sp.
AGTTTGAATAATTACTATTATATATCTCTATCTAAGTTAATAATTTAATCATCAGAAAAACAAGTCAACAACCTGTACTTTTTGGCGCAAATTAATATTAGTAAGATTAACTATACTAAAATTTTAGGACTATCAAACTTTGGCACAAAACTTTTAACAGTTTCTAAATATGCCCTGTTTTTACATAGATTAAGGTCTCTTCTTCTACAAAAGGAGTGTGAAAACTTCTATGTGGACTTCTTATCCAAGTATCTTTTGGATAAACTCCATGTTCATCCATAAACCTACCACTTAATACTAAAATTTCTTCACCACCCCAATGGCTATGAGGAATAAATCTCTCATCTTTTGGCCAAAGTACCAATGCACTTTGAGAATCTAAGGGCATAACTTTTAAGTTTCCATGACCTTGTTGCCATGGGCTTGAATTTGTATTTATTATTAGTTTTTCATCATTTTCAAAATAGTTTATTTTCCTAAAAATTTTACATCCATTTATTGTTTTAACATGAAGTTCATTTTCATTTGATAGTTTTAAATAAGTACCCTTTGGATGAGCGCCTAGTTCATTTATATAAACTCCCTCTAAAACTAAGATTTCTACATTGTTGAGTTTTGAGATTGTATTAAGTTCAGAGTTTTCATCTATTTTTATAATAGCTGTTTCTTGATTGTTTATGCTAGATAGTACTTTTTTATGAACTTTTGCATTAGAGCTTTTTTCATATATTAAAGTGCTAGTATCTACTAGCACTTTTTTTGAATAATCACTATTCATTTTTTATCTTTTTTAGATTTCTGATAAGCTATCTAGTTTTTTAATCATAGCAATTGCTGTATCTTCATTTAGAGGTTTTTCATAAGTTGTAAGAAGTTCTCTAGCTAAAATATTTGCCCCTAAATGTTGAAACTGTATTCTCATAGCTTGAAGACCTTTAGCACCACCTCCACCACTGTGAGTAGCAAGTCCTACGATTTTTTCATTGAAAGCATCTCTCCAATCTTTAGTTGAGCGTGAAGTCCATGCCATAGCGTTGTTTAATACAGGAGGCATAACACCATTATACTCAGGAGCTACGATAATAAAAGCTTTTAGTGATAAAATTTTTGTTGCAAGCTCTTTTGCAGTTTGAGGAATTCCATTCTCTTCTTCCTCAATAGTTGAGTATAAAGGAAGTCTTAAATCAACTAAATTGATAAGTTCCGTTTCGCAATTTTCATTTTGAGCTAATTCTTGTAGTTTTAAAGCTAATTTTTGATTATTATTAGAACTAGCTACTAGTATTCCTATTTTTGCCATATATAAATCCTTTCTATTTTAGAAAGGTATTTATATACTCTTCTTTATTAAAGCCAACTATAAATTTATCATTAATGATTAGTTTTTATTTCCTAAAACTTTATTCTATATTTAACATTTTTTCCAGAAGTTTCTTCAATTATTATATTAAATTAGGTTTTATAATTCAAAAAGAAGACATATATATTTAAGCTTATTAATTCATAAAATATAGATTAATTTTAAGAAAAAGTATTGTTTTGATTAAAGTAGGCTTATTTTTAAATATAGTGTCAATACTATTGTTAACTAATTTGTTAACAATAGTATTGACATTTATTTTTTTATTTGTTACAATTCTGTTAACATATGTGAAAACAAAGAAATAAAAAGGTAAATTATGAATAAAGTAAATAGAATTAACAAAAAACTTGTTGAGCCAAAAAAAGAATCTACAGTTGTACTAGGTGGTAGAATTACTCAAACTCAAATGCTTGCATTTGAAATGATTGCAAAATCTCTAAATACAGATACTACTAGTTTGTTCAAAGCAACTATTAGTGAATGTATAGAAAGTTATTTAAAAAATATACAAAAAATCAACTATGAAGATGCAAGGGAAATAGTTAAAAGTAGATATTCTAAGAAAATTATAACAAAATCAGATATAAAAGTTAATCAATTTAATTATGAAAATATGCCAAATGAAATACCATTATTTTGGCTATTTGAAGATATTAAGTTAGAGTTTAATTCTGATGAAAAGAAATTAAGAGATAAAGTAAATGCTTATAAATCTCATTTAGATTCACTTTTACAAATAAATTTAGAAAGAGAAAATAAGCAACTTGAAGAAGATTTAGCAATTGAATGTGATGTAATGGGAGTGCAAGAAGAGCTTGATAAAAAAAGAATTGAAGATGAACTAGTATTTAAAGAATATTATTCTTATATAGATAAAGGAACTATTCCTTCTAAAGATTTAGAAAATAAATTCAATCTATTAGAAGATGAATTTATTAAAGAGCAGGAATTACTACATTATCCATTCGTTAAGAATGATAAAGGCATTGAAAAATATACAGAAAAACAAATAATTGATGCATGGACAAGAAAAGTTAATACTCGTAGAAATAAGAATATTTCTTTTAAGAATATTTCTGAGCTAAAATTATATATTGAAGAAATACAAATTAATGAAAAAAAGCGTATAGAGGAAAGAGAGGAAAAATATAAAATAATGGGATTAGAAAGCAATACTTTATTAAGTGTTTTTACACTTAAAAATATAGAATCTGACCCTTTTGGATATAAGAGTAGAAGAGATAAAAAGATTACAGATGAAATGATTTTAAAATATTGGAAACATTACATGAAACATATTAGTTATTTTAAAGAAAATGAGATAACTATAGAGTCAATT
>CBFIGT010000198.1:0-2652 GCA_965662175.1 Arcobacter sp.
AATATTTTTAATAGCTTGTATTGTTTTTTCTTTTTCATCAATGAATTTTTGGAAGAACTTCAATACATTTGTAATATCTGACCCCTCTGCTTTACTGATACTTTGAGATACTTTTCCTCCCACAAATACCATTAAAGGATTATGAATATTATATTCTTTCATTTTAGATGTATTATTTTCAAAGATTTTCTTTTGCTGATAGAAACTAAGAATCGATCCAACAAGATAATTGTATTTTATATCATTACTCGGTTCTTCTTTTAGATTTAATATTGTATAGTCTTTACCAAATCCATCTTCGTAAAAATATTTATAACTATAATCAAATAGTATCGATTTACCATATTCTTGAACTAATTTCTTTTTATTTGTTCCTGTTGCACTATTAACTGCTTGTCCAAAAGTTGCACTATATTCAAATGCAAATCCCTCAGCACTTAGCTTGTCTCTATTTATTTTCCATTCATCACCACCAGTTCCACGATGTGCTTCATCTATAAATACAAGATTATCATCTCCAAAACTATCAACTGCAACTGTAGTTTCTTTCTCTTCATCTTTTAACTTATGAATTTCAATAATTTCAATACTGTTTCCACTAAATAGATTATTCCCATCTTTATTAAATATTTCTGCTTCAAGTCCACTCTCTTCAAATTCTTTAAAATGTTGTTGACTTAAACCACTATTTGGAGTAATTAAAATAGTTTTATTGATTTTATGGTGTGAATCTTTATTATAATGTTTAAACTGTAAAATATTTATATGCATTAATAGTGTTTTACCACTGCCCGTTGCATTCCAAAAAGCAAGTTTATTTAAATCTTCATATTTAAAAGGTTCTAGGTGTTCAGTTTTAGGAATTTTACTATTGAACTCTTTTAGAAACAGATTCAAGTTTTTTAAAAGTGATTCTTTACTTGAAAAATACATATCCAAATAAATTTCAGTAAACAATAGAGTTAGGTATTGGAAATACTTCCATTTTACTTCACGTTTTAACTCTTTGGTATGTCGTACTATATTGTTATCATATTCAAGTAGCTTTATCTTATCAATTTTTAAATTTGAAAAAAATCTGCCGGTCAAAAGATGATAATACAAAGAGATTCCCTCTTCGTCTATCTTTTCTAAGTTTGTATCTGTTTTTATTATAGGTTCATATTTTAAAAATTCATCAAAGCTCTCACATCCAAAAAGTGAGAATATATATTTGTTTAGTACTAGTTTATCGTTAAATCTCATTTAGTTTCCCTAGGAATAATACATATAAACTGTTCTTTTTCAATGTCATTTTCAAAAACAATATTTTCATTTATAGAAATTGCTCTTTTAATACCACTACCATAACCACTATATGGTAAAACATTTTTACATATAGAATTTAATATAGGATTTCTATGTATAGAAATACCATTTTTAATTTTTTCAACAGTTAGAGAATTTGTTAGTTTACCTGGACTAATTATTTCTACTCTGTTATGAAATATAAATATTTTGATAGATGATTGAATGTAATAATCTCTATGTACTAATGCATTTACAATTAATTCTGTTAATACTCTTTCATCTATTTCAAGGGTTGATGAACTATTAAAATCATCTCCATCTTGAGAACTAATTAAATTGCTTTTCAAAAAATCTAAACTATTATTGAACATAGTTAAGAAATTCCCATCAATTGTTTTCTTAGAAATATATTTATCTACTGAAATATCATCTCCATCGAAATAGCAACAATCAATATAAAAAGATCTACTAAATTTCTGAGGTTTAATTCCAAAAATTAAATTACCAGCTAAAGTTAGTTGGTTTTCTCTAGATAATTCAAGATTCTCTAAAACTTGAGCTAGGTGTAATTTATCACTTCTTAACTCTTCATAAACTGAGACATTATCTTTTTCTAAAAATTTATAAAATATAGATGTATCTAAATCAGTAATATCTGAACCATGAACAATCTCTTCATCAGCATATAATTTTTTTGATTCCGCAAATAATCTTCTTAACTCTTCTTGTGAAATTTTCTTTTTATCTGAACTTGATTTTATGTAATAATCACCACTACTTGTTGCATAAGGTTTACTTACTCCTTTAGGAATATGAACAAGTACTAATTTATTATCACCTATTGACATATTCTCAACTATAGGGTGAAAAGGAGGCTTTACATTTTGATCGGCAGTATTTCCAATGAGTTGTCCCAATTTTTCAATTTCATCAAATGAAAGACCAGTTATATCTCCATCGTCATTCACACCAAAAATCAAGATCCCTCCCTCTGCATTTAAAAAAGCAACGAACTCTTTAGCTAAATCTTTTGCGGGAACAGCTTCTCGTTTAAATTGTGTAAAACTATCTTCACCATTACTTATTCGTTCAATTAGTTCTAATGTTTCCATAAGTTATATATCTCCCGTCTTTTATCAAATGCTTCAAGTCCACCTTCCATTATATTAATGATTCGGTCTTGTATTTTATGGCTATCAATACTTCCAGTTTCAACATTTATCTTGCTTTCCTCATAGTCACATACAGCAATCTGTTCACAATCTCCTAAAACTGGTATATTTGCGTTATGAGTAGCAAATATAAATTGTGTTTTACTTTTTAGTTTTATTAACTCTTTAATAACTTCATTATAGATTGTTT
>CBFIGT010000199.1:0-2645 GCA_965662175.1 Arcobacter sp.
TTATTTGAGAATCTTAAAGCTAAAAGGTTTTGAACAGTATCTTTTCCCAAATAATGGTCAATTCTATAAATCTGGTCTTCTTCAAAATAGTCTAATACCTTTTCATTTATTTCTTTTGAAGAAATTAAATCTTTTCCAATAGGTTTTTCTAAAACAACTCTAGAATGGCTGCTTATTAAGTTATAAGTATCTAATGATTTACAGATAGTTTCATAAAAATTAGAAGATGTAGAGAAATAAAAAACTCTTTCTTCATTTTGATTATTAACAAGTATTTTTTCTAGGTTTTTAAATGTTTTATCATTTTTAAAATCAATAAAACAGTATTTAATTAAATTTTCTAGTTTTTTAAATATCTCTTCTTCAAACTTTTCTTCAGTATTCAAAAATATTTTCAATTTTTCTTTTATCAAGTTTATATTTTCATTATCACTCATTTTTGTTCTGCAAGTAATTATTATTCTACTCTCGTTATCAATATACCCATCATTTATTAAGTGGTATAGTGCGGGAAGTAGTTTACGAAAAGATAAATCTCCATGTGCTCCGAAAATTACAATATTGCATTTATAAAATTTTCTACTCATTGATTCCTCCTTTTTATTCATTATAACATTATAATGAATAAAAAATAAAATTAATATTAATCATTATGATGTTATATCTTTTGACAATAAAATAACCTGGTTTATTAAAGAGTCTGATACTATAATAGTTTATTATAAATGCTTATATATATTTAAATAATAATAAAATTTAGAATGATAATCGTAAAGAAAAATTTATTATATCAATTTAACAGTGGAAGAATAAATAATAGCAATGAATGAAAACACCATATAAGTCAACATTCCACAACCTCTTGAGACTGTGAAAGAATTAAAGCCATTGATAACAAGAAATTAGATAAAATATAGATATCATAGATTAACAAAAAGGCTTTAGAATGCCGAACTACAAAGAAGGATTAAACCGTAATCAACAACTTCTTTTTCCTCCCAGTTTAGATGAATATGTTGATGAAAATAATCCAGTAAGGGCTATTGATAGCTATGTTGATAGTATAAAGTTAGCTACTTTAGGAGTATTTACTACTAATGGTGGTTCTGAAGGTCAACCAGCATATCATCCAGCACTACTTTTAAAGATTTATCTCTATGGCTATCTCAACTCAATTCGAAGTTCTAGAAAGCTTGAGCGTGAGATTAAACGTAATGTTGAAATGATGTGGCTTTGTGAAGGTTTAACTCCTGGATATAAAACTATTGCTAACTTCCGTAAAGATAATCCCTCAGTTTTAAAACAACTGTTTCGTGACTTTGTAATGTTATGTCGCTCTGTTAATTTAATTGATGGAGAAGTTGTTGCTATTGATGGTGCCTTCTTACGTGCTAATGCATCAAAGAATCAACTTATTTCTGAAACAATGACTCGGAAGGATATGGAGTCAGTCGATGAGAAGATAAAAGAATACATAAGTTCACTAGAGTATAGTGATACTTGTGAGAACAAAGAAATAACTCCAGTAGCAGTAAAGAAGCAAAATCTAAACCGACTTAAAAAATATAAATTAAAATTGAGTAGCAATTTAAATACATTAAAAGAGCATAATGTAACTCAATACTGCAGAAGTGATCCAGATGCTACTTTGATGCGTAAACCAGCACATCATCTAATGGCCTATAATACTCAGATTGCTGTTGATGGAAAATATAAGTTTATTGTTGCTACAGATATTTCTAGTAAAGGTGTTGATTTAGATCAGCTTTATCCAATGGCGACACAAGCTAAAGAGGCTACAGGTAATAAAGAGATAAAAGTTGCAGCCGATGCAGGTTATTACAATCCCAAAGAGATTAAAAAATGTGTTGATGAAGGTATAGATGTTTATGTACCTATTCAAGATAAGCAAAAGCAACAAAAAGACAAAGGAATGTTTGCTCGTGATGCATTTGTTTATGATGAAGCTAAGGATTGCTATATCTGTCCTAATGATAAGGTGATAAAGCGGAAAAAAACTATTTATGAAAAGAATGGTATTAAGCGTTTAATGTACTTTGGTACTCGCTTGGAGTGTACAGTTTGTCCAATACGTTCACAATGTCTTCCTCCTAAAACACCTGCAAAGCGTCTTTGGAGATGGGAACATGAATCTCTCATAGATGAACACCGTACAAAAATGCAGACATCAAAAGCTAGAACTATGATTAAACAACGTGCAGCTTTAGCAGAACACCCCTTTGGTACAATCAAACAAAAGCTTGGATGGAGCCATTTTCTAGTAAGAGGCAAAACAAAGGTTGCTGGGGAAAATGCCTTAATTATGCTTACCTATAATTTTAGACGACTCTTGAATCTAATTGGTATTTCACTATTTCAAAAGCTAATAAAGGCCAGTAAAAGTGGCAATATTGAAGATATAAAACAAGAAATAGCAGAGTACATTGCAGTTCTATACTTTTTTAAAGCTTTTTTTCGTCAAAAAATGAGTTTATACATTTGAATATTGAAAAATCTTTCTTAAATTTGATTCTTTTACTTACAAGGAGTTAGTTCTTTCACAGTCTCTACAGGTTGTTGACTTGTTTTTCTGATGATTAAATTATTAACTTAGATAGAGATATATAATAGTAATTATTCAAACT
>CBFIGT010000200.1:0-2573 GCA_965662175.1 Arcobacter sp.
ATATTAATTCATAGAATTCATCTCCATTCTCTTTATACTTAGAATATTCATTTTCTTCGCCAAATTCATCTTCTTCATATTCAGTCGCCTGCACAAATTCTATTCTTCCTGGTAACAATAATTTTGTACCAATATCAGCTAAAGAAAATAATGCTGATTTATCAACATTTAAAATTCTCATCATAAAATCTATATCATCTTCATCATCATTTCTTCTAAGATCTTTTAATGAACAATAAATAACTTCAAGATCTCCAGGAGGTAATAAATATGGTTTTTCATCTTCTGTTCGATAAAGTCTTTTATCAATTATTTTCATTTTAAGATTTTTACTAAAAGTATCAACTGTAGAATAATCAATTTGTGCTTCAAATTGTACAGGAACCCATTGATTATTATCTAATATTTTTGTTCCATTAAATCTATCAGCATATTTTGAATTTGATATTGATGCAGCTATTTCTAGCAGTACTGTTTTACCTACACCATTCTCCCCATAAATTAATGTATATCTAGAAAGTTTTAATTGAGGTTTCCAAGGCCTAGAAAATGACTCAAAAACTATTGACTCTATCCAACCTAAAGGAGAAGGGATATCATTCATTTCTTTAAGAGTTCTCGCTTCTATTAAGTCTTTCCATGCAAATAATACAGATACAGGGTAATCTTTTCCTTTATTCTTATCTATTAAAGAAGCATGATATTGACAACACCAGATTCCATTTTTTTCACTTGAAATGAAATCTTGTTTTTTATCTCCCCATCCTCTAGGACCATTTTCCGATGCACTAAAAATATGACAAGCAACTCCTAAATTAGCTGCTCCTTCATTTTCTGGAAAAGGACCAACGGTAGGTCGTCTACATCTAGGAACAGAACACTTAAAATTTGCTTTTTTAGCTAAAGTAAGAGGAACACAAGATTTAAAATCTATTCTTTTTTTACTTCTCATAATAACCTTTTATTTTCAACAATCTATTTTAATGCTAATACCTATAATCTATTCTGCTAATATTCTCATTAAACTTTATTAATTTTATCATTATTTTTATAAATATCATAATCTATATTTGTCACCTTTGGTGAACAACGAGGTGTAAAACTGGTATAAATTGCGTTAGAAATTTGTGGCCACGTTTGGCAAACTCGCTCCACCTTATTTTAAGTATCTTTTTAATTAAAAGAATAAGTTACTAAACTATATATTTCTATTATTAAAGTATTTTTATATGATATTATATTTTATTAATAAGATAATAATAGTTATTAAAAGTTTTAGTATAATATTTATAAAATTTTATACGATTTATCAACTATTTATTTTAAAATCATTCAATATAAATACATCATTTTCAAAATGCACAATATTATATATCTCATCAAAATTATTAAAATATAAATGATAGTGTTTCATAGGAATGTTTTCAAATTTTATGAATAACTTTCCATCTAAAACTATTTTATACTTAAAGTTCTCAATTTGTTTTTTATCTTTTGCGTGTCTACTCTTTGAAATATCTGATATTGAGCCACATTCAACTTTTTTACCTAAGAAGTTTATTCTATATATTTTGTGTATTATACCTTTGTTATCTTCTCTAATTTTCTTTCGTTCTTGTATTGATAAAGCTATTGAGACGTTAAAATTTATATTATCAATTTTATAGTCATATCTTTTAAAGCCATATGCAGTAACTAAAAGTAAGGAATCATCAGTTTTTTTGATAATTGCAATTGCACCATTATGAGCTATTTTATATGAGTTATTATCCCTTTTTGAGATATGATACTTTTCATCAATTTGTTTTACTAAATCAATTAAAATATCTTTGTCAATTGGGGTATAATGCTTTCTTCTTTTAAGTGCATGATTAGAAATAGATATCTTCATTCTAATAATTGATCTATTTCTACTTTTTTAAATTTTCAAACGGATCTTTTGGCTTATTCTTTTTATTGTCATCAAACTTATTTTCAATAACTATATCTTCTTCAACTTCAACTTGTTTATCATCTTTATTTGAAAATCTTCTTTTACAAAAACCTTGTAAATTAGAATAAGAAACTTCACATTTACAATCTTCTTTTAAAAAAGTTTGAATCTGTTTTAAACTAAAATTTTCTTCATTTAAAAGATAATCAATAGCCTTTATATGTTCATCTAGTTTAGATCTTCTACCTAAACCTTTCTCTTTTTGTGCTCTTTTTTTTGCTAATGCTAAAGAATCCATCTTGACACCTTATATCTTATTTTTCATAATTTAATATTTTAATATATCTTATTATATCACTAATAACTATAAATATCAAATTAAATATCGTATAAAATCTTATATAGACAATTAAACATCTATTATATGTAATTTAGTGTTGTATAAGGGGAATAAAAAAGGATATTAAAAGAGGGGTAAGCGAGTTTGTCAAACGTGGCCACAAATTTCTAACGCAATTTATACCAGTTTTACACCTCGTTGTTCACCAGAGGTGACAAATTTAAGGGAGTGTTAAAAATTCTGTGTCAATCTGATAAAATAATATTAAGGATTGATACAGATGAAAGAAATAGAAAAAGA
>CBFIGT010000201.1:0-2573 GCA_965662175.1 Arcobacter sp.
TAGTTAAGCCAAGAGATTATATTTTTCCAATAATAGATGGTAATAATAGTAATTTTTATGAGTGGTTAAATAGTGGATTTGTTGATATTAAAAAAGAGTATAGCACTATGGACTCTTCAAACTGTATAATTGATAATTTTTTATATGGAAAAGATAAAGATAATAATTTATATTTCCATTTTGAGGGAAATAAGTTAAAGAAATTTGAAGATAATTTATCTTTGAGAGTAAAATTAGAGGATGAATTTTATAGTTTTGAGGTAAAAAAAGGAAAAATATCTAAGTCTATTTTGGGCATAGATTTTCAAATTGCTTATGATAGTAGTATAGAGTTAAAAATTAACAACTATAAAAATGAAAAATTTGACTTTTTATTTGAGCTTTTTGAAGATGATAAAAAGATACAAAGATTTCCACTTTATGACACAATAAAATTAGATGTAGAGAGCCCACTTTTATCTAATTGGTTTGTATAATAGGAGAAAAATTGTCAGAGTTTAGATATTGTAAATTAAATGATGAATGGAGATTATTCGCTCCTGAAAGATTAAAAAGACCAAATGACTTACATAATAAAAAAGAGAAGCAAGATTGTTTTGATATAAAAGATGAGCATTGCCCTTTTGATATGGGGAAAGAGAAATTTACTATTAGTGAAATCTCTAGAATAGAGCAAAATGGTCAGTGGCAGTGTAGGGTTGTTCCTAATTTATATAATGCCCTATCAATTGATGTGGAAAATATTTCATCAAGAGAAAAATATTTCACAAAACATACAGGATTTGGTGCTCATGAAGTTGTAATTGAAACGCCATCTCATACTAAGCAGATTTGGGATTTTGATTATAATGATTTAGTTAACTATTTTACTATTTTACAAGAAAGAGTTAAAAGTTTAAAAAATGACCATAAATTTTCTTATATCTCTATTTTTAAAAACTATGGAGAGAATGGTGGGGCTTCATTAACACACTCTCACTCTCAAATTATGGCTATGCCATTTTTACCAAAAAAGGTAAAAGAGGAGATTAGATTAAAAAAAGAGTTTTATAGTGAGCATAAAAGAGCTTTATTGGATGAATTAGTTTATGAAGAGAGAGATTTTGCAAAGGGTGTGATTTTTGAAAATAAAGAGTTTATTCTTTATTGTCCTTATGCCTCAGAGTTTGCTTTTGAAGCAAAAATTGTTTCTAAAAATAAACTTTCATCTTTGATGGAGTTTAGTAAAAGTGAAATCTCATCTTTAAGTGATATTGTAAAAATCTATTTTAATTCTATGAATAAGGCTTTAGGTGATATCTCTTTTAATATGATTATAAATAATGCACCTTATGAAGGTTATGATGAAAATACAAAAGAGTATTTTAGATTTAATATAGAGTTAAAGCCAAGACTTTACAAGCAAGCCGGATTTGAGTTGGATAGTGATATATCTATAAATGTAATACTTCCCGAAGAAGCAGCAAAAATTTATAAGGAGAGCAAATGAGTATTTTGTTTTTAGCTAGTGAAATTTTTCCATATGCAAAAAGTGGTGGATTAGCTGATGTGGCTCATGCCTTACCTGAGGCCTTAAGAAAAAGTGGTGAAAAGGTTTATAGTGTTATGCCACTTTATAGTATTGTTGATAGAAAAAAACATAAAATAGAGTTTAGTGGTTTGACTTTTGAGTATTGGTTATGTGGAGTTAGACATCAATTTGATATTTTTCAAAGCAAAAAAAATGCAGATGAATTTTTTGTTTATAATCCAATTTTATGTGATAGATTAGGTTTATATGATGATAAATTCGGAGATTTTGGAGATAATGGTTTAAGATTTGGACTATTCTCTTATGCTTGTTTAGAGCTAATGTTAAGAAAAAAGTTAGATGTAAAAACAATACATATAAACGATTGGCAAACATCACTTGTGGCTTTACTTGTAAAAACAAAATATAAATTAAGCCAAAAAGTAGTTCTAACTATTCATAATTTGGCTTATCAAGGTATTTTTCCAAAAAGTTTAATGGATGAATTAGAGTTAGATTGGGATAGTTGTTTTAAGTTTAGTGGCTTAGAGTATTTTGATAATGTAAATTTATTAAAAGCTGGTATTTCATTTAGTGATAAGATTACTACAGTTAGTAAAAGTTATGCAAATGAGATACAAACACGTGCCTTTGGAAATGGTTTGGATGAAACATTAAGAATTAATAGTCATAAGTTAAAGGGTATAGTAAATGGACTTAGTACTAAAGAGTTTGATCCAAATAAAGATAAAAATATAAGTAAAAAGTTTTCTCTTAAAAAGTATGAAAATAAGTTAGAAAATAAAAAAGCTTTATTAGAAGAGACAAATTTAAAAGATGATAATAGACCTCTATTTGTATTTATTGGTAGATTTACTTCTCAAAAAGGGATTGATTTACTTTTAGAAGAGATTGATTTATTTAAAACTTATGAAGCAAATTTTGTTTTCTTAGGTAATGGTGAGAAATTTTATAATGAAGCATTTAAGCATCTAATTGGAAGATATGAAAATATTCATATAAACATAGGATATGATGAAGCTTTTGCTAGAAGATTGTATGC
>CBFIGT010000202.1:0-2550 GCA_965662175.1 Arcobacter sp.
AGGGCTAAAAAATGAAAAATATATTTAAAATAACAGCAATAATAGTTTTTTCTCTATTTTTTGTAGCTTGTGAAAAAAAAGATGAAGCTAAGATTGAAGAGAATATTGTGAAATCTGTATTTGTAGTAAAACCAATTTTAAAAGATAATAATCAAACAAGGGTTTTTAATGCACTTGCTAATTCAAGTAATAAAATAAAACTTAGTTTTAAAGTTCAAGGAAATTTAAACTACTTTAAACAACAAATTGGAGATGAAGTTAAAAAAGGTGATTTAATAGCAAAACTTGATTCTAAACCTTATGAATTAAAAGTTTCACAAATAAACTATGCCTTAATAGAAGCAAAAGCTAGTTTACAAAATGCCAAAACTACTTATGAAAGAACAAAAAAACTCTATATTAATCAAAATGCAAGTGTAAGTGATATGGATAATGCAAGGGCAACTTTTGAAGCTATGAGTGCAAAAGTAAAAAATATCACTCAAGAGTTAAATTACGCAAAACTACAACTTTCATATACAAATTTATATGCACCAATAGATGGATATATTAGCGCTAAATATGTAAATGAAAATGAAAATGTAGCTTTAGCTTCACCTATTGTTTTAATAAGTGATAAGTTGGTTGATGAAGTTAATATTCAAATACCTGATGTAATTATAAATAAAATAAAAAAAGATAGTAGGGTAAAAGTTGTTTTTAACTCTATAAATGAAGAGAGTTTTGAAGCAAAAATATCTGAAATATCAAAATATAGCTCACAAAATCAAAAAACATATTTAGTAGTAGCAAAATTAGAGAATAGTTCTAGTTTAATTAAAGCTGGAATGTCCGCTGATGTCTATTTTAAGCTAGAAGAGGATACAAAAACAGGTGAATATTTACTTCCCTCAAACTCTGTTTTAAATGATAAAAATGGATATTTTGTTTATGTAGTAAAGAAAGAAAATAATAAAAACCTTATAAAAAGAAAAGATATTAAAGTAGCAAATCTGAAAAAAGAGGGATTTGAGATAATTTGGGGTTTAGATAAAAATGATTTAGTTCTAAAAGCTGGGATGAGTGAAGTTTTTGAAGATATGGAAGTTGTAATTACAAATGAAAAAGAGTTAGGATATTAAGATGAATATAACTTCATTTGCATTAAAAAATGACAAAGTAACTATTGTATTTTCTATACTTCTTTTTATATATGGAATTATTGCTTTTTTGGATTTACCAAGGGCAAAAGACCCCGGTTTTATAATAAGAACAGCAACTGTTGTTACTTATTTTCCAGGAGCTAGTGCTAAAAGAGTAGAGCAGCTTGTAACTGATAAATTAGAAAAAGAGATACAACAAATGAGTGAAATTGATTATATAAAATCAACTTCAAAAAGTGGTGTATCAATTATCTTTGTAAATATTTTAGAAAAGCACAAAAATATGAGACCTATTTGGGACTCTTTACGAAGAAAAGTAGAAGATGGTGCAAGAAACTTACCAAGTGGAACCTCAAAACCAATAGTAAATGATGAGTTTGGGGATGTTTATGGTTCTATGATTTCCATATCAAGTGATGGTCTTAGTCCAAAAGAGTTAGAAGATATTGCAAATGATACAAAAGATATTTTTTTAAGACTTGATGATGTTGCAAAAATCGAGATTTTGGGAGTTCAGCCTCAGGTTGTTTATGTTGAGTTTGATAATGCTAAAATGGCTAGATTAAACTTAAGTGCAAACTATCTAAAAAATATTTTAGATAGTAAAAATATAGTTTTTTCAGGTGGAAATATAAAAGTTGATACAAATAGACTCTCTGTTGAACCATCGGGAAATTATGATAATGTTACACAAATTGGAAATACCTTAATCCCTTTAAAGGGAGGTGAAACTCTATATTTAAAAGATATTGCAAATATAAAATATGGCTATAAAAATCCAAGTTCATTTATAGTAAGAAAAGATGGTAAAGACTCTTTGCTGATGACTATTTCCATGAAAAAAGATGGAGATATTATAAAGTTAGGTGAGCAAATTGATTCTTTGATGATGGATGTACAAAAGAAACTTCCTTTGGGTGTAAAGCTTGATAGAATTTTTAATGAACCAAAAATTGTAGGTAAAATCGTAGGAAACTTTGTAATAAATCTTCTACAAGCCATGGCTTTAGTTGTGATTGTTATGCTTTTCTCTTTGGGTTTAAGAACAGGTCTTATTGTTGCTGTTTTAATTCCTATGTCTATTTTAACATCATTTATTATGATGTCTATATTTGATATTTGGCTTGATCAAGTCTCTTTAGCTGCTCTTATTATCTCTTTGGGATTATTAGTTGATAGTGCAATTGTTATGAGTGAATCTATTATGGTTTTGATGCAAAAGGGAAAAAATGTAATTGAAGCATCTATTCAAAGTGCAAATGAGTTAAAAATTCCACTTTTAACATCAGCACTTACAACATCAGCTGCTTTTTTACCAATATTTCTAGCAAAATCCAGCACAGGTGAATATACAAACTCCATATTTAAAGTAGTAACAATTACACTTTTATGTTCATGGGTTTTAGCA
>CBFIGT010000203.1:0-2543 GCA_965662175.1 Arcobacter sp.
AATTTCTAGAGATTTATATACTGCAAAAGATAAACATGAAAAACATAATATTATAGATGAACTTGAAAAAAAGCTTCGATTAAAACTCCCTACAAAAGAACAGTTTTGTGCAAATTTTAATAATAGATTATACTATACTTCTAATGATACAAAACAAAAAAAACTAGTTCAGTATGTATTGTATAAATTAGAGTATGAAAAACAAAACTATAATATACTATTAAAAGATGTAAGTCTAGAACATATATATCCAGAAAAGTTTGATGGTAGTTGGACAAAAACAGATTTTGAAAATATTAAAAATATAGGGAATATTGTTCTTTTAGATAAATCTTTAAATTCAGATATCGGAAATAAAGATTTTATAAAAAAGAAATCATTTATTATAGATAAATCTACTATATTAACAACAAAAAATGTATTTGAGTCAAATTCTGAATGGAATGAAGAGAATATAAGAAATAGAAACAAAGAGTTAATAGATGAACTATATAATCTTTAGACAATTAAAAGATACGCTACAAGATTCAATCTTTACTTGGGAATATTTTACAGATTTTGGAAAAGTAAAAAAGAATGTTAAAAAAATAGAAAAAGAATTAAATCTATTAAACTATTTAATTGGCAAAGAAAATATTGAAGAAGAATTTTTATCTCTAATTGAAGAGTATCCAAAAGTGCGAAAAATACTTCCAATATTGATTGCTATAAGAGACGATAAATTATCTTCAACTCCAATTATTACAGATATAGAAACTTTAATTCCACAAAATAAAAAGTATATTTTTAACGATAAAATAAATGAAAATATCAAAAAAGAGCTACTAATATTTTTTAGAGAAAGTGGATTAAAAGAATTTTTTGAAAATAAAACTGTTAAAAATTTAGTTGATTATTGTATTGGTGTAGAAGTCGGATTTGATACAAATGCTCGAAAAAATAGAACTGGTACTCTAATGGAAAACTTAGTATCAAGTTTTTTAGATGATTTTTGTACTCAAAATAGAAGTTTTCAATATATTGAACAAGCAACACAAAAAAGAATAAAGCAATTTTTTAATTATGATATATCAATTGATAAAAATAGCCGAAGATTTGATTTTGCCCTTTATAATATGAAAAATAAAAAATTATATTTATTTGAGGTAAATTATTATAGTGGTGGTGGTTCAAAACTAAAAGCAACAGCCGGCGAATATCAATATTTGTATGACTTTTTGAAAGTTCAAAAAATTGGTTTTATTTGGATAACTGATGGAAAAGGTTGGTTAACTGCTTTAAATCCTTTAGAAGAAACATTTAAACACAATGATTATGTAATTAATCTTGAAATGTTAAAATATGGTATTTTAAACAGAATATGTAAATAAATATATATATTTTGTATACTATTTAATATACAAAATAGAAAAAATGAGATATAATTATGTTAGAAAAAGATATTAAAATAGAATTGATAAAAAGAGATTTAAAACCAAGTTTTGTTTATAAAGCATTAGGGATTGAACGAGCACATTTTTATCAAGCTATTAGAAGTACAAACTTGTCCAATAAAACATTATTAAAGATATTAGATTATTTGGAACTTGAAATATCTATTAGTTTAAAACATAAGGAAAAATAATGGAACATTTTAAAAAATTATATATTGCAGATATGGATAAAGTTTCTAAAGAAGTTGAAGATAGTTTTCTACTTTGTGGTAAAAATTGGGATTTTTATTTTACTAAAAAAGATGATAAAACTGATTTTGAAGAATTGAAAAATGTTAAATATTTTGAATTTGAAAAAAGAACTGATTTTGAGAATTTTATAGCAAAGAATGAATTTATAGATTATTCAATTGAATTAGAAAAATCAATGGTATTAGTTTATGGCTAAAATAAAAAAACTTAATCCTGAAAATTTTGAGCAAGAGTGTACTACCGTTTGGAGTTTTGCAAGGCGTGGAAATTGGGCTACACATAATTCAAAATATAGAGGTAATTGGGCACCTGAAGTTGTACGAAATTTAATTATTAGATACTCTTGTGAAAATGATTATTTACTTGATCCTATGATTGGTGGAGGAACAACTGCTATTGAGTGTAAACTTTTGAATAGAAATTTATTAGCACTTGATGTTAATCCAAATGCTATAGAACTTACAAATAAAGCCTTAGAATTTGAGAGTGAATATAATCCAAAAATTAGAGTTGAATTAAATGATAGCAGAAGTTTAAGTATGTTAAAAGATGAAAGTATAGATTTTATTTTAAATCATCCACCATATGCTGACATTATAAAATATAGTGAAAAACAAATTGAAGAAGATTTATCAAATATACATGATTTAGATGAGTTTTGTGATGAGTATGAAAATGTTATAAAAGAGTTATATAGAGTTTTAAAACCAAATAAATATTGTGCAATTTTAATGGGAGACACTAGAAGAAATAAAATGTACCAACCTTTAGCTTTTATGGTTATGCAAAGGTTTTTACAAAATAGCTTTACTTTGAAAGAAGATATTATAAAACATCAACACAACTGTAAAGCAACAG
>CBFIGT010000204.1:0-2540 GCA_965662175.1 Arcobacter sp.
TTAGAGAGATTTAAAAGAGTGCATAAAAAAGTAATTGAAGATGAAAAACTTAGAATAAAAATTAAAAATAGAACAAGAATGTTATTTCGTGCTTTAGTTGATGATGATTTTAAAGAGTTAAATGAAGTATTAAAACTTGTTCCTTGTTTTATAGATTTAAGTGTAGACCAACTTATAAATGGTCGTAAATGGAATGATATTGATGCTAATTTAATTGAAGCATCAAACTATCTAAAGATAGTTCCTACAACTCTAAAAAGTGAAGTTTTTCTTGAAGCTTTTTATTCAAAAATTGCGAATATTGAAGATTATGAATTGCTTCATTTAAAAAATTATTTAGATGATATTTTAAGAGATAAAAATAAGATAGATAGAGATATTTTGGTTTATATAAAAATAAAGGTCTTAAGATGGTTAGATTTAAATGATTTACATATTTTACAAAAAAAAGCTTTTGAAAAAAAACTTAAAGAGTTAGATACTTTCAATTAAAACTTTGTTTCTTCCTTCTTCTTTTGCTTTATAAAGAAGTTTATCAGCAGTTTTATACATACTTTTTTCTGTAGTATTTGAATTAAAAACTACACCACCAAAAGATGCTGTTATAAAGTTAGATGATTTATTTTTAGAGTGTTCAATATGTAAATCTTCTATATTCATTCTCATTTTATCAAGTAAAGTTTTAAAGTTTTTTTCATTAATATCAAAAACTAATATTCCAAACTCCTCTCCACCTAATCTAAATAGATAATCACTTGCTCTGTTCATTGAGGCTTTTAAAATATTTGCAACTTCTTTAAGTGCCATATCTCCTTTTGTATGTCCATAAGTGTCATTATATTGTTTAAAGTAATCTATATCTAAAATAGCAAAACCTAAGGTTTTTCTATCTCTTTTTGCTCTTAAAAGCTCTTTTTCAATAACTGTATTAAAATATCTTCTATTGTGTGTTTGAGTTAATTCATCTGTAATAGACATCTCTTCAACTCTTTTTTTATCAGTAATATCAACAGCTATTGAAGCATAACCGCTTATTGTGTTATTTGAATAAATTGGAGAAATTTTTGCATGAACATAATAAGTTTCACCATTTTTCTTTAAATTTTTTAACTCACCTTCCCAAGTCTTACCTGAATAGATTAAGTTCCAAATATCAACATAAAACTCTTTTGTAGTCTCAGGATGTCTAAATATATCATGAGTATTTCCCTCTATTTCATTTTTTGAATGACCAGAAATTCTACAAAAAGCATCAGAAACATCTAGAATCTTCCCATTTAGATCTACTTTTAAAGAGATTAAATAATCATTTATTATTTCTAAATAAGTTTTATTTTCTTCTAGTTTATCTTCTATGATTTTTCTATTTTTTTTGTTTTCTGTAATATCAACAAATGAAGAAATATAGTAAATATCATCCTCTTCTGTTAAAATCTTTGAAATAGTTAAATCTTCAGTATATGTTGTCCCATCTTTTTTTTCATTTGTGATTTCACCTTCCCAATAGCCTGTAGTGTTAAGGTTATCCCAAATGTTTTTATAAAACTGTTTTGTATGAAATCCACTAGATTTTAGGAGATTAGGTGTTTTATTTAATATCTCTTTTTCTGTATATCCAGTAATTTGTGTAAAAGCTTTATTTACTTGAATAATTTTATTTTCATGGTTAGTAATAATAATACCTTCATGAGAGTTTTCAAAAACATTATTGGAGATTTTTAATCTTAATTTGTTCACTTTATCATTATGTTTATATTCGGCAAAAAAATAAGAAATAAAAATTGCTAATAAAAAATATAAAAAAACTATCCAAGATAATGAGTTTAAATAGTTTTCTATTTTGTTATTAATTTTAGAATCATTAGAAATAGTTGCTATTTTCCAGTGAATATTTGAAATACTAGATGAATCTATTTGTTTATACATTAAATTATTTATATTATTAAAAGTTGGTTCTTTTCCAAAAAGAAATCCAAAATTTTCTTCTTCTATTTTGGAGTTTAAAATATAATTTTGATTATTGAGAAATAGAGTCTCGATATTTGAAGTATTACTATTTATCCTGTCGAATATTGTTTTCATATTGTATTCAACTATTAAATAAGCAGTTTTTTCTCCATTTTTATTAAAAATTGGTGTTATTATATCTACTATTTCTACTCTTGGTTTTAGTAAAATATCATTAATTTTTTTTAGTTTTATGTTAGAAAAAAAGAGTTCATCTTTTTCTAAATTTTTAAAATTATTATAATCAGGAATAGTTAATAGCTCTTTGTTATTTATTTTAATAATTTTAGCATTTGAGAATTCATTTTTAAAAGTTAAAAAGTAAGCAAGACTTTTTTTATCATTTTCATAAGAGTTTGATAAAAGAGTGATATCTTTTTTAATATTTATTAATATATTTTTTAAAGTTGTAGATTTATGTTCTAAATCTACTTTAATAGAACTGTTTATTTCATCTTTGTATATCTCTTCAATATTTTTTATAAAAAATACTGATACTATAAAAAAAATTAATGAAAAAACTGCTAAGGTTT
>CBFIGT010000205.1:0-2529 GCA_965662175.1 Arcobacter sp.
TGATTTTTTATCCAGGCATACTTTATAGAGTTTCTTTGGCGAAGTACGCTGCTGCCTTTTTTAAGATTTCTCGTTCTTGTTTAACTAAAGCTAATTCTTTTCGTAAACGCTTATTCTCTTCTTCTAAACTCTCACTTTTTACTTCATTTAATGGCTTTAGGTTGTGTTTTATTTTATAGTCATTAACCCATAAACTAAGAGTTCCTTTATTCAATCCTAAATCTTTTGCAATACTTGAAATAGATCTATCACTATTATCAATACAAAATCTTATTGTTGATTCTTTAAACTCTTGTGTATAATTACTTTTTCTCATTCTTCTCTCCACTTTAACTAATTTTAACATAGTATTTTTCTATGTCCTATTTAGTGTAGCCAGATCAAATATCAATAAAAGACATTTTGATAATTATGAATGATTTAGATGATGATAAATGTATATTGGGTCTTGGTTTATGTAGTGAAAAGAACAAATGTGCTATGCATGAAACTTGGATGGAATCAAAAAACTCTATAAGTCATACTTTTTCCAAAACTACTATAAAAGAGTTAGCTTTAAACCCTAATTCTTTAATTTAACTCATAATAATAAAATCATTTTGAGATAAAAAGGAATAACAATATCCCTATAATATGCTGATTATTTTAGAATAGATGAAATATAACACATTACTGAAAATAGCTATGAAATTTTAGAAACTATAGAAAGATTTAGAGTAAATCAAATATCATTAATTGAAAAGTGACAAAAAACTTCTAACACTTTCCTCAAAATCTGTTTACATAATTTTAGTATAATCTATCTACTATAAAATAAGGAATAAAGAGGTTTTTATTTAAGCAAAGTACAACTTGTTGACTTGTCAAGACTAAATAGGACATAAAAAATGAGCTATAAAAACAAATCCCACAACCTGTACTTATGGAGAATTGTTCAATAATTCAACTCTTTTTAACACTCCCAAAACAAAACTAGATATCAGTTCTCTTTGTCTTCACAATTAAAGTACTTTTTCTTTTATCTGAATGCGTAAGCTCAAAATAATTAGGAAATCTTTTTATAATCTCACCCCAAGTATTAGCCCCTAAATTCTTTGGATTATATGAAGAGTTCTTATTTTTCAAATAACTGCCTATTTGAGATACTAAGCAAAATTCACTTTCACCTTTTGTATTTTTTATAGCTTCTTTTAACAATCTTATAATTTCTGCGTCTTTGTTTTTTTCATAACTTTTTTTAATTGGTAATTGTATAAAAGTTGAATATGCATTTCTTAAAGACTGAGGTGTCTTACTCTCTCCAAATCCAAATGAGTCAAAACCATTGGCTCTAATATACATTGCTAGATCCCTAAAATCACTATCACTTGATACTAAAGCAATAGTATCAACAACATTTTTATTTATCGTTTCAATAACTGCTCTTTGCACCCTTAAGTCAGAACTATTTTTTCCACTTTTTGAATAAAATACTTGAATTGGCTCAATAGCAAATTCATCTATTAAATCCTGATTCCAACTTTTATTATTTGAAGAACCCCAATCTCTAAAAGCTTGACGAATAATTACTTCACCATATTTAGCCAACTCTTCAAAAATAGAAGACACATAAGTTGCTGATATATTTTCACAATCAAAAAAAACTGCTATTTTTTTATTTTGCATAATTATTCTCCTCATATCTTTTATTATATTTATCCATGTCAATATTAATGCACTCTATAATCTCATCTTTTGTAATATCTAGTATTGATTTTGAATAACTATAAGTTCCATTTGTATTTTGATAAAACCTTCCATGCGGATCAATCATTATGTATGAATCAGTCATTTCATCATTAGATTCACTATATGTAGATACTTCTAGTTTTTGATGATTTTGTAAAAATATTTTATACTGTACATCATTACAATATATTTCATTAGAACCAATGTTTAAAGCTTGAAATATCTTCCACTTATCAGGATTTATTAAATTAATAAAGTCTCCTAGGTATTCGTTGTAAGTGTGTTTATTTACTACTGTATTAATCTTTATTTTTATATCTTTGTTAAAACTTCTTAATAATTCTACATTTCTAAATATCTGTGATAGATTAAGTGAATTTTCCTTGTGAACACGACCAATTTTTATATTATTATCTTTGTTTACACTGTCAATACTTATTGCAAACATAGAAAGATATTTAGCACTTGATTTAATAAATCTTGTTGTTAAAATCGAAGAGTTTGTAATTATAGAGACTTTAAATCCAATCTTATATGCAGATTCTATAATAAAATTTAGATTTCTTGATAAAGTTGGTTCACCTCCTGCAATATTCAGTCTAATATCACAATCTTTATAATTACTATTGAATGTTTTATAAATTTTATTTAACAAAACTTCAATCTCTTTTTTTGAATAATGAATCTCTTTTCTCTGTGATTTTTGATATTTAGCAAAACAGTAATAACATTTATAGTTACACTTCTGTATAATATGCCAATTTATAGTTATTTCTTTCATATTAGCTCCTTATTCTTGAT
>CBFIGT010000206.1:0-2488 GCA_965662175.1 Arcobacter sp.
GAAATATTAAGAGAAGTAGAATCTAAGCATTTAAAAGAGATAGCAGGTTTTTTGAAAAATTTACATAAAACTACAAAAAAGCAAAAGCACAAAAGTGGAGATATTTTTTCAAAAAGTTCTTTAGAAAGATTAATAAAAAAATCTCAAAATAGTTTTTTTCAAGAAGAGTTTGAAAAAATAGATATAACACTACAAAATGATGGTGTTATTCATGGTGATCTATTTTTGGATAATGCCGTATTTTATAAAGATAAACTTACTTGTGTCTTTGATTTTTCTGATGCTTGTGAGGGTGATTTTATCTTTGATTTGGCGGTTGTTGCATTATCTTGGTGTGAAGATAGAAATCAGGTCTTAGAGCTTTTGAAAGCTTATGATGAAACTATAAAATTAGATGATTTTATACACTATATTAGATATGCCTCTTTGTATTATTGTGTTACTAGATTTTTGGATAATAGAGATTATGGTAATATACTTTTTGAGAAAAAATTTAAAGATTTATTAGGATGAAAATTGATTAAAAATATTATAGGAAATATTGATTTTGCAGAGTTTTTAAGAGGTAAAAAAGCTACTTTTATCTTAGCTTTATCAAATACCCAAACAGTAAATATAAATGGAATAACCCAAGCTGGAATCCCAGGACTTATATATCTAACTCCAACACTTGATAGTGAGTTTTTATGTACAGGAGAACTTAGAAGTTTAGAAAAAATAGCAACAACTCCAAGTGGTGTTCCAACTCCTGCACTTATTACAAGAGCAGTTCATCTCTTAAAGCCATATTCAAATATAGAACTTCTTGATTTAGGTTTGGAAATAGTTCCAAAAGTAGACTATTTTAAAACTCACACTTTTGGAATAGCTCCATCAAAATCAATAGCACTTGATGCTAAAATAGATGCTATGGGAATATTTCAAAAAGCCTTACTTTTTGGGCAAGAGTATGAGTGTAGTGATGATTATATAATTTTAGGTGAATCTGTTCCTAGTGGAACTACGACAGCTAGAGCAACTTGTCAAGCTTTAGGATATGATTGTAAAGATATGTTCTCTAGCTCTTTTAAAGATGCCCCAAATACAATAAGAGATGAAACAGTTAAAAATGCCTTATCAAATATAAAAAGTGATGATGATTTATTTCAAAAACTTAGTAAAGTATCTGATAATATGCAGATTTTTCTAGCAGGTTTTATACTTGGACTTAATAATAAAATAAAAGTAGTCCTAGCAGGTGGAACACAAATGGCTTCAGTTTTACTAATAATAAACTCTATTTTAAAAACAATGGGTGGAAAACTTGATACTTCAAATTTATCTTTGTGTACTACAAAATGGGTTTATGAAGATAAAAATAGTGATATTAAAGCCTTGCTTGAACTACTTGATTTTAAAATAAATGCCTATTATGCTGATTTTGATTTTAGCTTATCAACTCATCCTGCACTTAAAATGTATGATGAAGGTGAAGCAAAAGAGGGTGTTGGTGCTGGTGGTGCTTTGATGTATGGAGTTTTAAATGGTTTGGATAAACAAACTATTACAAATAAAGTTGAAAGCTTTTTAGGTTAAATTATGGAACTATTTATCTCAACATTTTTAAAAATGTATTTTATTATGGCACCATTTTTTGCTTTAACAGTTTTTTTAACAGTAACACATGATGCAACATCAAAAGAGAAAAAAGCCTTAGCTATAAAAGTTACAATTTCTGTAATTATTTGTAGTTTGATACTTCTATTTTTTGGTAAACATATATTTTCTGTTTTTGGTATCACTTTGGATGCATTTAGAATTGGTGCTGGTTCACTACTTTTTTTAACAGCAGTTGAGTTAGTAAAAGGAAATAAAGATAGTGCAAAAGTAGGAGATAAAGATATCTCTCAGTTAGCTGTTGTGCCTTTATCTATTCCTGTTATTGTAGGTCCTGGTACTATTGGTATTTTACTTGTAATGGGAGCAACTTTTGATAGTACATCTTCTATGATTACAGGAAGTTTAGCTTTAATAACAGCTGTTTTATTAATAGGGTTTATGCTTTACAGTTCAAGTATATTTGAAAGACTTTTAGGAAGACAAGGATTATTAGTAATATCAAAAATCACAGGTCTTATCTTATCTGCACTTGCAGCTCAAATTGTATTTACAGGTATTAAAAACTTTATGGGAATGTGATGAAAATATTATATTTTGGTGGACAAAAATCAGGGAAAAGTAGAGTTGCAGAGGCCAAAACTTTAGAGTTATCAAAAGATAAAAAACCTTTTTATATAGCAACTTATGATAATAGTTATGGGGATGTTGAGATGGAAAATAGAGTTTTAAAACATCAAAATCAAAGAGCTGATAAGTTTGAAACTATCGAAGAGAAGTTTCAATTATCAGCTGCTATAAAAGATGAAAACACTTATTTGATAGATTGTATTTCCATGTGGCTTTTAAATGGACTTGAAAAAAGTGAGGATGAGCTATTATCTGAAATAGA
>CBFIGT010000207.1:0-2481 GCA_965662175.1 Arcobacter sp.
TTAAATAAAAAATCTATGGGCTATGTAGGAAATATTGCTAAGTTTTTATCTACTTTGAAAGAATCAGATAAAAATCTTGATATCTTTAATTTTGCAGGTAAGGGTGACTTGACAACTAAAGAGATTGTTGAGATTGTTAGAAGTGAACTTAATATTAAAAAATCATTTCCTAAAATTCCTTATTCTATTGGAATATTAGCAGGTTTTAGTTTTGATGTTTTATCAAAACTAACTAGTAAAAAGTTTTCCGTAAGTGTAGTAAGGATTCAAAAATTTACAGCAGAAACTACAGTTTCTACTAAACATTTATATGAAACTGGATTTGAAGAGCCATATAGCTTAGAAGATGGACTTAGAAATATGGTTAAATATGAGTTTAAAAAATAAATAATAGAAAATTTTTTAATCATGAAAAATATTATATGAGAGTTGTATTTTTTTTATTTATTATTTTAATTGTCTATATATCCTTTAATACTACAGTTCTAAATCCATATATGTTTGAAGGTGCTGATAAGCTAAAGCATTTGATAGCTTTTTTTATATTGAGTTTTTTGTTTAGAATTGCTTTCAAAGATTTTAGATATAGATACTATATCTTAGTTTTGTTTGCTTTTTTGATAGAAGTAGGGCAACTATTTACCCAAAGAGAATCAAGCTTTTATGACTTTTTATCAGGTGTTTTAGGGATAGGCTTGTTTTTTATTTTTGAGAGATATTTAATAAATAGAAATCAAAAAATCTAAATTTAAATCAAACAAGAACTATAGATGCAAAAAGGTTATCTTATAAAATAGGAAGTTTAGAAAAATCAGTGCTTGAAAGTCTTGAAAAATCATTTGTGGAGTTTTTTTAAGTTAACCTCTCCCTAGAGAGGAGGCTACACTCACAAAAGTGAGCAGCGAATTAATGTGCAAAGTATATCAAAAGAAAAAGAAGAAGTCAATATGAATTTAAAAGTATCAATCATAACATCAGTATGGAATAAAGAAGTATGAAGACAAAATAAGTACTGAAAACTAGTATAAATACCCTCAATAGTAAATAAATTTTCATTTAATATACTTTAATTCTTCACTATAGAAATACATACTTAAAATCTTTGAAATAATCTTATTGTCATATTAATTTCGATAAAATATCTAAAAATTATATTTAAGGTATTTTATGAAAGACGGAAAAAAAGTAGCCCTAATCACAGGAATCACAGGACAAGATGGATCGTATTTAGCAGAGTTTTTGCTAAAAAAAGGTTATATCGTACATGGTGTAAAAAGAAGAAGCTCACTATTTAACACAGATAGAATCGACCACTTATACCAAGATCCTCATGTAGAAAATAGAAACCTAGTACTTCACTATGGTGATATGACTGACTCTATGAACTTAACAAGAATCATCCAAGAGACTCAACCTGATGAAATCTATAACTTAGCTGCTATGAGCCATGTTGCTGTTTCTTTTGAAACACCTGAATATGTAGCAAACGCAGATGGTACAGGAACTCTTAGAATCCTAGAAGCTGTAAAATTACTAGGTCTTTCAAATAAAACAAAAATCTATCAAGCTAGTACTTCTGAACTATATGGAAAAGTACAAGAAACACCTCAAAGTGAAACAACACCTTTTTATCCAAGAAGCCCATATGCAGTAGCTAAGATGTACGCATACTGGATAACTGTAAATTATAGAGAAGCTTATGGTATGTTTGCTTGTAATGGAATCCTTTTCAACCACGAATCACCAGTAAGAGGTGAAACATTCGTAACAAGAAAAATCACAAGAGCAGCTTCTAAAATAGCACTTGGACTTCAAGATAAACTATACCTAGGTAACCTAGATGCAAAAAGAGACTGGGGTCATGCAAAAGATTATGTAAAAATGATGTGGATGATTTTACAAGCAGATGAGCCTGAGGATTGGGTAATCGCAACAGGACAAACTACTACTGTAAGAGACTTTGTAAAAATGTCATTTAAATACGCAGGGATTAACCTTAGATTTGAAGGTGAAGGTGTAAATGAGATAGGAATCATAGACTCTATAGATGAAAAACTATATGAAGAAAGAACAAATAACAAATATACAAATACACTATTAAACACTACAGTAGTAGCAGTAGACCCTAGATACTTTAGACCTACAGAAGTTGATTTACTTTTAGGTGACCCTACAAAAGCTGAAACAAAACTTGGATGGAATAGAGAGTATGCACTAGAAGAACTTGTAAATGATATGATGGAAAGTGATTTAAAACTTATGACTAAAGATGTTTATTTACAAGATGGTGGATATAGAATTAATAGTTATTATGAGTAACAATAAAAGGTAAATAATGAATCATCACATTATCGACAAACTAAAAGAACTAAAACCTATATTAAGAGAAAAATATGGTATAGAGGAGTTTGCAGTATTTGGAAGTGTGGCTAAAGGCTTGGATACTGAAAAAAGCGATGTTGATATAGCAGTTTTAAAGTT
>CBFIGT010000208.1:0-2458 GCA_965662175.1 Arcobacter sp.
TTACAATTGCCCCTATTTCTGATTTATCAGCTTTAACTTTAAAATCTCTATTTGCGTAATTTAATGATGTTTGAAAAGAGTTCACTATATTAACTCTTAAACTATCTATCATACTGTTTACTGTATCTTTTAATTCATTAATATAAATATTATTAGCAAGTCCATTTATTCTATAAACTAAAAAACCACGACCTACCATTTCAGATACAAATTTTGCTTCATTAATTACTTCATTATCAATAGCTAAACCATCTTTTATTTTTTCAATATTTAGATTTAAATTTTTTGCCATTATTCCAAGTTCATCATTTGAATTTAAATCAATATATTCCAAATTTTTTTCAGTAGAACTCAAATAATTAAAAAATCTATCTAATCCCATACTAATTGAATTTAAGGAGCTCGTTAAATAATTTACTATTTTAAAGAATATAATTATAGTAATAAAAAATAAAAGTGTAAAAAGTAATGTTTTTACTATAATCTCATTTTTTATTTCTTCAATTTTAGCCTTTAACTCTTTTTTTAAAATATCTCTATCTTCAAAACTAAAATTATCAAATATTAAAAACAGTTTATTCTCTTTATTTTCTATTTTTGACTCTATTGAGGTAAGAGCTTTTTTATATTTTAAATAGTTCATATAGGTATCATTTAAACTATTTAATGAAATAAAAATAAAACCCAATATAGGGAAAAACACCAAACTAATTAACTTAAATTTTATACTTTTATTATAAAAAAAATCTTTCAATATCTACTCCTTAAATAATAATATCTAAACATAAAATATACTCTGAATTTTCTAGTTCAATTTTTTTAGCAAAAGTTTTACATATATTTCCAGTTGCATAAGAGATATACTTTTGACTTAAATACATTCCTTGTTTTGTTTCTAAAGTAATATAATAATACTCTTTTAAAAAGTGCTCTTCACCACTACAAGAAGCCCTAAAAAGGCCATTTTGACTCTGCTCAATAATAGTATCATTTATCTGTCTAGAACTAAATACATCAATTAAATATATAGCTTCAATATTTTTAAACTCACTAAACTTCTTTTCCAATAAAGAGTACAATTGATTTACATTATTAAGCCCTTTTAGATGCTCTTGAATTAATAGATTATATACATTAATAAGCTCACGCTTTTTAGAGATATTTTTTAAATTTCTCTCTTTAAACTCTTTTGATACATCTAAGACATCATAATAAATTCTTTCAATATCTCTTTGTTCAATATCTTTTTGAGGTTTTGAAAAATAGTAACCTTGAAATAGATTTATTGATGATTTTAAACAAGTACAAATTGCATCAATATCTTCAACACCTTCAGCTAAAACTTTTATACCTAAGTTATGACTCATATTTGTTATAGCTTTTACTATCTCTTTATTTATAAGATTATTTTTAACATTTACAAATAGTGATTTGTCAATTTTTATTAAATGAGGTCTAATTTGATTAATCCTGTCAAAAGTAGAACTTCCTGTACCAAAATCATCTAAAGCAATTGAAAAACCTTTCTTTTTAAAAGTTATACAAAAATCTTCTAAAGCTTTACTATTTTGAATTTCATCCTCTTTTACCTCAATCATAAAATTTTTATAAGGAAGTTCTAATCTATCAATAATATTAATAAATTCAAAACTATCATTAACTTTACTATCAAAACAATCAATCAAAGAAGATTCAAAATTCAAAAAAAGAAGTAACTCATTATTTTTTAAATAATACTCTTTAAACTTCTCAATTGCTTTTTTTCTACTTAAAGAGTCTAATTCTAAATTTAATCCCAGCTCTTTTGAAAGATTAAATAGTATGAAAGGGGGTATATTTCTATTTTTATAAGTACATCTTGTAAGTGCTTCTAAAGCATATACTTTGTTTGAGCGAATTGAGATAATTGGTTGAAAATAAATCTCGATGAGTTCTTGATTTATAATCTCTTGTAGCATTTCATATTTTTTATTTTGGGGAAGAGTATCTTCCCCATACTTTTTATTCATCTTCTTTTGCAAATTTCTCGTAAAGAAAACTTAAAATGGCTTCTCTACATCTAATATATTCAGGGTCATGCTGAAGTTCAACTCTATTTCTTGGTCTTTCTAAATTAACTTCTAATATTTCACCAATTGTAGCTTCAGGACCATTTGTCATCATAATAACTTTATCACTTAATAAAACAGCTTCATCAATATCATGTGTAATAATAATAACTGTATTTTCAACTTTTTGTTGAATTCTCATTAAATGTTCTTGTAAATTTGCACGTGTAAGTGAATCCAATGCCCCAAAAGGTTCATCCATAAGTAAAACATCAGGTTGAATTGATAATGCTCTAGCAATCCCTACTCTTTGTTTCATACCACCTGAAATCTCACCTGGAAATTTATCTTTTGCATGGTCAAGATTTACCATAGATACAAATCTTTCTACTCTCTCTTTTAATTCTGAT
>CBFIGT010000209.1:0-2456 GCA_965662175.1 Arcobacter sp.
GTGGTGAAGAAGAGAAGATTTTTGCAAGTGGAGAGCTTCTTTTAAATGGAGAAACAAAACCATTATTACCAGCAAAACTTGAAATAATCTCTCCAACTCTTGTTAGGCTAGAGATTTGTGAGGGCAAATATCATCAAGTAAGAAGAATGTTTGCAGCAGTTGGAAATAGAGTATTAAAACTACATAGAGTAAGTTTTGATGGTTTTACTCTTGATGATTTAAAAGAGGGCGAGTATAAAATAATAGAGATTAACTAAATTTTAAAGCTATTCTTTTCTCTAACTCTTTTACATCTTCAATAGCATTTTCATCATGATTTGAAAATCCCCAATTTACTAAAACAGAGTCAACTCCTGCATTAGTTGCTGCTTGTATATCTTTGTGACTATCACCTACTAAAAGTGATTTCTCTTTTGTTGTTTTTATTTCATTTAATATTTTATAAACCATTTCAGGGTGGGGTTTTGGTTTTACTACATCATTATATCCAACTACGGTTTTAAAATATTTTCCAATTTCTAGGTGATTTAACATTTTATGGGCAAATTCACTATTTGCATTTGTTGCAACTGTTAAAACAAAATCCTCTTTTAAATCTTCAAGTAATTTATCAATTCCACTATAAATTTCTAAATCACTTAAACAGTGTTCATGGTAATATGTTTCAAAAAGTTTTGATTGTTGGTCTGTAAAGTGTACTGTTCCATAGAAAAATTCAGCTGAATTTATATTTGGGTCATTTACTTTATCTAGGATAAAATCTTTTTCCATAGCTTTAAAACCTAAGTTTTCTCGCACATAATTAATAGTATTAGCAATCATTGTTCCACTATTGATTAGAGTTCCATCCATATCAAACATGATAAGTTTCATTAAAATAATCCTTCAATATCTTTTATTTTTCTTAATTAATCTAAATAATATATTCGATTAACACTTGGTTAACACATTATTGATAAACTTCCAATACAGATTTTGTATTACTCCTACTAACTTTATACAAAAGAATAACACATATAACACGTTTTAAAGCCTCGCTTCAAACACCAGCGAGGCTTTTTTTATGGTCGAACATCTTTCATAATCTCTTTCCAATCTCTAGAAAAATGCTTTTTAATATATGGTTCTTTGTGTGGAACTAAACATCCAGCACAATTTTGATGAATATAATCATCACCAATATATTGAGCACCATCTTTACTATCAATTCCACAATAAGAGTATAAAGTTTTATCATCTTGTTTTTTAAATCCATTATCATCAAATCTAAAGTTTGGACAAGCACATAAATAACAGTTTAGTTTATCATAATCGTGACACTTTTTATTATCTTTGTATAAAGGACAAAAGTCAGGCTCTTTTTCTACCATATTATCAAATCTAAAATATTTTATAAGCTCATCATCACTTAAGTGTTCTAATCTTTTTAGAATTTCAGCATGTCTATTTGCATGGGCTTCAAACCATTCGTTGTAAGTCATGTATCTCCTTTAAAAATCGTATTCTAGTTAAATAGTATTAATTTTCCTTGAAATAAAAGATTTATAAAGTTTTAAGTACAATACGCGAATTATATATTAAATCTATTAAGAAAGGAGAGTTTATGATTAGTAAAAACAGAAAATACTTCACACTGTTTGGAATGTTAGCAGCAACTGTTGATAGAAAAATTTGTTCTATTTATAGTTTAATTCATACAATGAATGATATGCAAATACCAAAAATAGTAAGCATACTATTATCAAGACAGTTAAAACCCGCAAAACTATATTCAACAAATAAAAAAAAATAATTTAGGACAAATAAATAATGAACAATAAAAAATTAACTACAAGCTTAGTTGCAAGCTTACTTCTAGCAAGCTCATCAAATCTATATTCGCAAGACTTATCACAAATCACAGTTTCAAGTGCTACAAAATCAGAGCAATCAATCAAAGATGTTACCTCTAATATTGAAGTTATTACAAAAGAGGAGATTGAAGAGAGACACTTTACGACAGTTATTGAAGCTTTAAATACAGTTTCTGGATTATCATTTACAAGTAATGGAGGATTAGGAGCTTCTACAAATCTATTTGTAAGAGGAATGAGTACAAATAGGGTATTAGTATTAATTGATGGTGTAAGATATCAAGATCCATCAAATACAAGTGGAGCAAATTTTGCTCATTTAATGATTAACGATATTGAACAAATAGAAGTAATAAAAGGTGCTCAATCAGGTATTTGGGGCGCTGATGCAGCTGCAGGTGTTATTAACATTATTACAAAAAAAGCTTCTAAAGGCTTTTCTGGCAATGTGAATTTGGAAGCTGGTAGCTTTAATACAAAAAAATATGGTACATCATTATCTTATGGTGAGGAAAAGTATGATTTCAAATTAAATGCAAGTAGAATAACTTCTGATGGATTTACAAGACAATTAACTTATGGTAATAATGTCGATGACCATGA
>CBFIGT010000210.1:0-2369 GCA_965662175.1 Arcobacter sp.
CAAACAAAAAGTGCATTAAATATAAATGCCATAAATCTAAATTACCTTCAAGGATCTTTAAATGAAAAAACTATTACTAATTAGTTGTCTTACTGTGATAAACATATTTGCACTTGAAATTCCTATTTCTAAAACTGAATTACGCCAATTTGGAAAATCAATTAATGTAAATTCTCAAATTGTTCAATTATCATCAACTAAACAATCTATTACTACACTATTAGATGGCAGAATAAAAAAATATTATGTAAAACCTGGACAAAAAATTCAAAAAGGAGAAAAAGTTGCTTTAATTGAATCTATAACTTTATCTCAAATGAGTTCTGAATATTTATCTCTAGAAGAGCAATATAAAAGTTTATTGAATACTTATAAAGCAAATGAAAGTTTACAAAAAAAAGGAATTGTCTCTTTACAAGACTTAAATCAAGTAAATATTGAACGTAATGAAATGCTATCTAAATTAAATACATTAAAATCACAATTACAAGCGGTAGGAATAAATTCTACAAACTTAAAAAAAACAATTTCTAATTATGTACTTTATTCACACACCTCGGGTATAGTATCTGATTTAATAAAACCTCTTCATTCTTCAGTATCTAAAAATGATGAACTATTTTCAGTAATTAAAGATCAAGCCTTTTATTTAAAGTCTTATGTACCTTTAGAATATGCAAAAGAAATTAAAATAGGGCAAAAAGTAACTTTAAAATATAATGAGAGTATATTAAGTACTACTATTGAAAGAATATTACCAGAAGTAGATATACAAACTCAAAGAATTATTGTTTTATCACCTATAGAAAAAAATTCTGATAATCTATTTGCCAATGCTTTTGTACCATCAACTATCTATTTTGATTCAAACAAAAAATATATCTCTGTTAAAAAAACAGCTTTATCTTTTTTAAATAACGAATGGGTTGTTTTTATCCCTAAAAAAGAAGAACACATGGACAAAGATGAGCATAAAGAGGATGAAAATCATAAAGATGAAGAGGGACATGAAAAAGAACACAAAGATGAAGATTCTCATAAAGATGAGCATAAAGATGAAAAAGCCGAAGAATCTCATGATGAAGAACCTCAATATGAAGCAAGAGATGTAAAAATTATCTATCAAGATGATACTTATGTTGCAATTGAAGGATTAAATGTAAATGAAGAGTATGTTAGTGATAAAACATATTATGTAAAATCACTTGTATTAAAATCATCAATGGGTGATGGACATGGTCACTAGGAGATGCAATGTTAGATAAAATTATTGATCTATCTTTAAAGTACAAACTTTTAATTATTGTACTATTTTTATCAATTAGTATATTAGGTTTTAAAGCGTATAAAGATATTCCTGTTGATGCTTTTCCTGATATTACTCCCAAACAAGTGGTTATCTATACTGAGAGTCCAGGAAACTCAGCAGAAGATATTGAAAAACTAATTACTTATCCTATTGAATCAGCTATGTCAGGAATGGCTGGTGTAGAGATGATAATGTCAAATTCTATATTTGGCTTATCTTATGTTTCTGTATTTTTTGAAGATGATATGGATATATACTTTTTAAGACAACTTGTTAGTGAACGATTAAATTCCATTGATATTCCTAATGGTTGGGGAAAACCAACTCTTGGTCCAAATACTACAGGATTAGGACAAGTATTTTGGTATCAATTAAAAGATAAAAACAACAAATACACTTTACAAGAATTACGTGAGATGCAAGAGTATATTGTTAGTCCTTTATTTAAAAGTGTTAAAGGAGTTGAAGAGGTAATAGGCTGGGGAGGAAAAGAGAAACAATATGATGTATTAATCGACACTCAAAAACTACAAAGCCTTGAGATTACTTATGATGATATTGTTCAAGCTTTACAACGTAGCAACATGGCTGCGGGTGGTCAATATTTGGAATTTAATAAAGAACAGTATTTAATAAGAGGTGCAGGATTATATAAAAGTCTTGATGATATTAAAAATACAGTTATAAAATCACAAAATGGACAAGCTATCCTTATACAAGATGTTGCAAAAGTACAAATAGGCTCTATGCCTAGGTTTGGAGCCATCACTATTGACGGAGATGAGTCTGTAATTGGTATGGTACTACAAAGAACCCAAACAAATGCAGCAAAAGTGGTAGAATTACTAAAGGAAAAAATTTCAACTGTAAACTCAACTCTGCCAGAAGGGGTAGAGATACAAACAATTTATGATCGCTCTGAGATTACATTAAAAGCTGTAGAAACTATGACTTCAGCTTTATCAACTGGTGTTATATTAGTTGCGATTGTACTTTTTTTATTTTTATTTGAGTTACGTTCAGCATTTATTGTTATTTTATCTTTACCTATATCTTTATT
>CBFIGT010000211.1:0-2076 GCA_965662175.1 Arcobacter sp.
GATTTGACCACAATTTAATGCAACAGCAAAATCAGCAATAAATGCATCTTCACTTTCACCAGATCTGTGAGACATTACACAGTTGTAGTTATTTCTTTGTGCTAATCTAATTGTTAACATTGTTTCAGAAACTGAACCAATTTGATTTGGTTTAATTAAAATTGAATTTGCAATGTTTTTTTGAATTCCTTCAGCTAAAATGTTTGCATTAGTTACAAATAAATCATCACCAACTAATTGTACTTTGTCTCCTAGTACTTCAGTTAATACTTTCCATCCATCCCAATCATCTTCACTTAGTCCATCTTCAATTGAAACTATAGGATACTTAGCACATAAATCAGCATAGTAGTTTACTAACTCTTCAGAAGTAATCTCTCTATTTTCTGATTTTAATACATAAAGACCTTTGTCATTGATAAGTTCCGAAGCAGCAACATCAAGTGCAAGTGCAATTTGTTCACCTGGAACATATCCAGCTTTTTCAATAGCTTTAACAATAACTTCTAAAGGCTCTTCGTTTGATTTTAAATTTGGAGCAAAGCCACCCTCATCACCAACTGCTGTTGATTCACCCATACCATCAATTACTTTTTTAAGGTGTTGGTAAATTTCAGCTGTTGCTCTAAGACCTTCATTAAAGTCTTCAAATCCAACTGGCATAATCATATACTCTTGGAAATCAACTGAGTTATTTGCATGCTCTCCACCATTAATGATATTGAACATTGGAACTGGCATAGTCATTGCATTTGCACCACCTAAGTATCTGTATAGAGGGATATCAAGTGAAGCTGCTGCTGCACGTGCTACTGCCATAGATACACCAAGAACTGCATTTGCTCCTAAGTTAGCATAGTTATGAGTTCCATCAATATCTTTCATTGTTGCATCAACTTCAGCTTGATTATAAGGGCTTAATCCAATTAATTCATTTGCAATTGTAGTATTAACATTTTCAACTGCTTTTAAAACACCTTTTCCTAAAAATCTATCATCACCATCTCTTAATTCTAAGGCTTCTCTTTTTCCAGTACTTGCTCCACTTGGAACGATTGCATTTTGTTTTGTTCCATCACTTAAAACTACTGTTGCTCTAACTGTTGGATTTCCTCTTGAATCTAATACTTCATCTGCGTATACGTTATTTATTATTGTCATTTTTTCTCCTCTTTGTAGTATTAATATTGTTAATAAAAATGAGTGCTCTCATCTTAAAAAGTTTAGAGATTGTTAGTACAATCTCTAAAGAAGTATGTTAGTAATATATATTTAGTTAGTTTTTTGTTAAAATACGTTCAACGGCATCTTTCCAGCCATCATAGAGTTTATTTCTTGTTTCATTATCCATAGAAGAATTAAATCTTTTTTCTAAAATCCAATTTTTTGAGAACTCTTCTTTAGAAGGATAAAATCCTGTTTTCATACCAGCAAGCCATGCAACACCAAGTGCAGTTGTTTCTAATATTTCAGGTCTATCAATTGTTGCACCTAAAATATTTGATAAGAATTGCATCGTATAATCAGAAGAAGACATTCCTCCATCAACACGTAAAATTGTTTTATTTTTTAATGATTCATCAAAGTTTTTTAAATCATCATTCATTGCTTCTAATAAATCTCTTGTTTGATAGGCAACACTTTCTAAGGCTGCTTTTGCAAATTCATTTGGACCTGAACCACGAGTTAATCCATATATTGCACCTCTACAAGTAGTGTCCCAATAAGGAGCCCCTAATCCAGTAAACGCAGGTACCATATATAATTGTTGATTTATATCTGCATCTTTTGCTAACTCTTGCGCTTCTTTAGCATCTTTAATAATTTTTAATCCATCTCTTAGCCATTGAATAACTGCTCCTGCAATAAAAATAGAGCCTTCAAGTGCATATGTTGTTTTTCCATCAAGTCTATAAGCAATAGTTGTCAAAAGTTTATTTTTTGAAATAACCATATTTTCACCAATATTTAAAAGTGCAAAACATCCTGTTCCATAAGTTGATTTTACCATCCCTGGTTCAAAACATGCTTGTCCTACTGCTGCCGATTGTTGATCTCCAGCAACGCCATTGATAG
>CBFIGT010000211.1:2086-2344 GCA_965662175.1 Arcobacter sp.
CCTAAAAATTTTTTATTTATTAAAGCAAAATCTGCGGCACAATCTTTTACCTCAGGAAGTATATTCATTGGAATGTCTAATAATTTACATATTTCTTCATCCCAGTTATTTGTTTTAATATTAAAAAGCATAGTTCTTGCCGCATTTGTAGCATCTGTAACATGACTTTTTTTATCACTTAATTTCCAAATTAGATATGAATCTACTGTACCAAATAGCAAGTCTCCATTAACTGCTCTTTGTTTTGCTCCATCCACA
>CBFIGT010000212.1:0-2338 GCA_965662175.1 Arcobacter sp.
GAGGGTATGAATCAAATTCATTATATTCATCATTGTAGTGTATGTGGAACAATAATGGTTTTACCATATCATGAAGAAATAAAATAATTTTTACTTAAAATAATTATTATGATTGTAGTATTAATTTTAATACTACCAAATAAAATTAAATTGGTTGTTCCTAGATTTTCAACTTAAATTTCAACCAAATTCTTAGTGGTTAAAATTTAAGGGAAAATCTAGACATTCACCAATTTCCATAATTAAGTTTAAAATCTAAAAGCAGATTAATCTGCTTTTTAATACAAAGGAATATATCTATGAAAAGTATAAGTGCTAGTGATAAAGAATTTATAAAAATAGTTAGAAAATCATTGATTAATAATCTAAAAAATATAAATTGGAATAACAAGAAACAATTAAAAAATATTTTAATTGAAGTTGAAGAATTAGAATTTCATCTTAAAAATAAGATGAGAATCGAGTAATAAAATGTTTATTATTATTCTATTAAACACATTAAAAAGATTTGATTATACAATTAATACTGATAATCTTATAAAGTTTTTAAAGGCTTTAATGTTTGAATTAAAAAAAATCCAAACATTGGAAAAAGAAGAAGAAAATAGAAAGATTGAAGAGCTCTTTAGATTCCTTAAAGAGAAAAAAGAGCATCAAAAAGATATATGTTTTAAAGATTTGGATCATGAATTATAATTATCCCTTTAAACAACTTCTAAAATAATGAAAGGAAATACAATATTGAAATTAAAATTAGGTAAACATCAAATATTTGTAGTTGATGAAAATAATAAAATATGTCAAGTTTTTTATAACTTTAACAAAGCAAAAGAATATATTGAATATGAGGAACATATGCTAAATTTTATGGCAATCTATGAAGATATGAATATGGAAATTTATGATAAATACGACTTTCACCCATATGGGTGTGGATGGTTGGAATAATGATTTTAAAGATTTTTATCTTTAATCTCATAAACCATCGTGAGTAGTATCACGATAGTCTGATTTAAAAGTCTTGGAAGCTTTTACTATATTATATTTTAATTAACTATATTTATAAAATCAGACTTTTATTCAATATGTAAGGTTAATTAATGGCTTATAACAAATTTTATACAAAAATCATAGAAGATTATATTTTAGATAGTGCAAGAGATTACAACTACAAATATCATATCGTAATAACTTTTCCAAATTTTGCAAATACAGATGATTATATCAGTAGTGTTTATGAATATTTAAATAATACTAGCTTTTTTCTTTTTGCTTGGCATTGTAATACTAATAGGAAATATAAAAAAGCTTCAAATCATCATCAAAGGAAAAAACATATTCATATGATTTTATTTACTAATAGTGAATTTAATTTTAAAAAATATGATACAACAATTACAGATATTTATTATTTATTTGGTGTACTTGAATATATTCATGATGGACATCATATTATAAAAAAGAGATATTTTAATATTAAGACATTTTATAACTTTAGAGAAATATTTAAGAATTTGAGAATAAGTGATAATTCTCTTTAATAGTAAAGTTTAAAATGAAATTGTAATTGACTAATACAATTTCATTTTAACCAAGAAAAAATTATTTTACATAACTTTTTCGATTTCATCAATTTTTTTCAAATCAATACTATTTACAATAGCTCTTAACTTTTCAATATTTTTTGCTGCAACATAATTTTTATCATCAACTCCTGATAAAGAGTGAGTTAAAACTTTTATATCTTTAGAATTGAAATTTTCATTATAAAAATTTAAATATGTAATAAAAGTAGACCTTGTTTTATGTAAAGTTTTTTCTATCCCTAATTCTTTAAAGAAATTATTCAATGGTGTTCTAATATCTGCAACTCTATTTTTTCCTTGAATATCATTTTTGAAAATATAATCATTGTCATCAAGTTTTGATATTATATTATTTATATCTTCTAAAATATTTGTATGAATTGGAACAATTTTTTTAAAATAATTTTTGCTATCAAAAAAGTAAAAGCAATCATTTTTTATATTTTTCTTTTTAATTGAAGATAATTCATCCATTCTCATTCCAGTGTACAATAATGTTCTAAATAGCAAATTTTCTTCATTTTGTAAATTTGAAAGAATTGTTGTAACTTCATTGTAAAAAAATATAGTTTTATCTTTTTCAAGGCTTTCTTTAGTTGGAATAAATACCGGATTGAAAGTAATCTTTTGAGATTTTATTAATCTATTAAAAATACCTTTTAAATATTTATAATAACTTATGATACTTGATAATCCAATATCTTTTTCTAATAAAAAATATTTAAATTCTTCAAAATCATCACTTGTAATGT
>CBFIGT010000213.1:0-2265 GCA_965662175.1 Arcobacter sp.
TTTGCAGCATATTCTAAAAAGTTGGAAAGCTCCATTGAACTATAACTTGACATTTTAATAAGTTGAATAACATAGTATAAATAAGACATATCATCTAATGTACACTTCTCATTCAAATTTACATTGTAATCAATCATTATCTTAACTATATCTGTGAAACCTTTAGCAATTGCATAAGACATTGCAGTTTCTTTTTTCTTTACAAGCTTTGCATTTAAAGTATCTGTCGTCATTTTAGGAATTAGAAGTTTCATAATTTCTACTTGTTCTTCTGAGGTATAATAGGTACTTCCAAAAGAGCATATTAATGCTGTACAATTATCATTTAATTTTTTTGCATTAACATCTACATTAGCTTTTAACAGTTTTTTTACTTCATCAATTTTTGATAATTGACAACAATGCATAAGTTGAGTAATTTTATTTGGTAATCCTTTTTTTATCCATTTATTTGGGTTATTAAAATCAATTTTTATATTTTTTAAATCTTTTGTTAGTGCCATTCCAAAATTTGATGTTAAAATATTAGATATAGGTTCTCTTACACCAGGGAATAAATTTTTAAAATAAATATCAAATTGCTTTTTCATATCTAATAAAAAGTGTATATTTATTTCTTTAGGTAAATTATCTATTAGTTTATAAAAGTATGCTTCTTTATAAAATTTTGTAAAACTACTTTTTGCATTGATTAAATCTAATTGCTCTTTTCTTGTTTCTTGAGCAGATACGAATAACCCTTCTCTTATAATAATTTTAATATTTAAACCTATACTGTTTTTACCATAATCAAGTGCTTGTAAATAGTGTTTTGTTGATTCTTTGTATTCTCGTTTTTGTGCATAGTATCTTGCTTTTAGAAATAAACTATAAGGATCTTTTTCAAGATTAAATTTACTTTCTAGTTTTTTTAATGTTTCAAGGAAGTTTGTTTCAGATTCTTCATTTTTTTTGTTTGATGGTTCAACATGCTCATATAGTTTTGATGATTCTTGGGAAAACTCATAAAAATCTTTATCTATATCTTGAATTGTTATATTAGAGAAGTTACCTATCACACTATTTTTATTAAAATATTTAATAGGTAGAATAGTTTCAATTTTACTAAAAAAAGTATTCTCATCTATTTTATACAATACATCGAACTTATTTCGATTTTCTAGAATATAATCTTTCATATCTTTTATTTTATCAGGGTAGTCATCATTATTTACAAAATAATTTATCATATAAAATAAATCAAAATTATTAAAATAATATTGTTCTAAATATATTTTAATTAGTTCAAGATCCCTTTCATTAAAACTACTTACAAACATATCAAGTTTTTTTGATACTTGTAGTAAACTTAACATTGAAATCATTCTATAGTGATTTACTATTAAATTTGTTGATTCCACTCCAAAATACTCTTTAGATTTGGAATATAAATATTGAATTAGTTTTGCAAACTGAAATAGAATTCTTAATTCATTTTCTGAAAACTTATCTGAATATATAGCTAATTGTGAAAGTAAATTAATATGTTCTTCATTAGGGACATTATTTCCATTTATCCAATTATCATAATCTTCTTTTGCTAAATTATAATCTTTATGATTCTCATCTAAAATTTTTAAAATTTTTTCTTTTAAATTAATATCTTCCTTAAATGTGGACTTAATCAAGATAAAGAGTTTTTGAATAGAGTTTTCTTTTTCATCTGGTAATATTGAAACAATTAAATCTAGGTCTATTTTATATTTTAAAGAGCTATCAAAAACTAAGTGAGATAAAAAAGGAATGAACAAATTTATAATAACTATAAAGTCTAATTGTTTTTGGGATGTTGCCAAGGTTTCATTGTTTAATTTATAAAGGCTATAGAAGGATAAAAGCTCTTTTAAAAGATTTTCAAAATATCTATACTCATCATTATTTGTAGTTCCTAAAAATTTATGAATGATATCTTCTATAATTGTGTTTTGAGTATCGTAATACTCTCCTGCCGCTATTTCACCTTCTTTTATAAACTCTTGAAGTCTCTTTTGTAATTTATCTTCTATTTGATATACATCTAAGCTTTTAACTAAAAAATCTAATATAAAGCCATTGGTTCTATGTTTAGCAAATTTAATTTCTTTTTTTTGCATTTTCTCCTCCAGCTGATTTTCTATATTAAAAGAGTGATAAAACATAAAATTGCTCCATCAAGAATAAGGAGCTAATATGAAAGAAATAACTATAAATTGGCATATTATACAGAAGTGTAACTATAAATGTTAT
>CBFIGT010000214.1:0-2215 GCA_965662175.1 Arcobacter sp.
TAATATGTAAAATGTTTTTAATTTTCTTTTACATTTTTAAAAAAGTTTATAATTTATAAGATTTTATTCTTTATCTTTGTTTGCTTTTAGATATTTTTTAATATCTTCAAGCATTTGCTTCTTGAAGATAGCTATTTGTTTGTTTAAATATTTATCGAAAAGCTCGTATCTTTTAATATCCCAAAGTCTCCAAGCAATAACAATAGCCACCAAAGGCAAGAAATAGTAAAAAAAAGCAACACTAAATTTAATATTCATAGCAATATGGTTATGATAAGGAAATATATGGATAAAGAAAAAAGATAATGGTATCAAAAAGGCAAGTGCAAAACCTAGCAATATCAAGTTTTGCAATTTTCTAGTTTTTTCCCAAGCCTTATTAAAAATTTCATCATACAATTCAACTTCCAAGTCGTCCATGCACTTAAAATCCAATTCCATATTTGTGTCGCTCACTTTTACCACATCAAGGTCGATTTTAATTTTATTATAATAAAGCTCTTTGTCCATTGCAGTATGTAAAGCAAACAGTCTTAAAGTTGATAAGTGATATTTTTTTAAAAATTTTGTAAACATTTTACTTTTCCTTAATTATATAGTTTAATGATAAACCAATAAATATATTTTGTCAAGTGAAGTTTTGCTACTTACTATATTTTTTTATAAACCTGCTGATGGTTTCATGTGTTTTTGCTATTGAGTTAAAATCCATTTTATCTTTTTCTTTTTGGTCTAGTTTTTCATATAATGAAGTGGCATACTTAATTTGTTTATCAGAGGGTGGCAACATATTTTTATCTATATATCCGATTTCTGTCTTAAAATCCTCTACCTTGTCCCAATACTCTTTTAATATTCCATCAATATCAGTTATATCACCTTTTTCAATAGATTTTAATGTCTCTTCAAACTCTTTAGCCTCATCTTCATTTACTAACCAAGCTAGATATTTTTCAACAACATTATATATTTCCATACCTAAGTCAGTAACAGTTAAGAGAGTATTGTTCATTTCTACATATCCCTTATCAACCAAATTTTTAGCAATTGTGTGTATCGTAGATGGTCTTGATACAGATTTGGTAATTAATGCAGTCATTAAAGCACCCTCACTAATTCTTTTTGGACTTCTAGTAGATTTTTCATAGGAAGTAACATTTGCACTTTCTATTATTTGCCCAATTACTACATTTTTAGGTAATGCCACCTCTTTTTTTTTCCAATCTTCATTTCCAACACCTTTTACAGTTGAGTGCATCATTTCACTATGATATCTTTCCCAACCAATCTTAATTAGTTCATTTGCTCTAGTAGAAAATAGATAATCTCCTGCTTTGACTTCTATGGTGCTTCTATCATATTCACTATCTTTTAACTGAGTTAATACAGTTCTAATCCAAATTAATTCATATATTAAGTAATGGTTGTTTGTAAAATTCTTACAGTCGGGATTCCTTGTCCAAATATTTTTTATATTTTCAGGTCTATGCTCCATATCTATCATTGTTGGTCTAATAGCCTCGTGACCCTCTTGAGCATTTTTATCAAGTTGTCTATACTTTCTTTTATTTCTCAATATATCCTCTTTAAACTCTTCACTAATGAACTCAAATAAGAAAGAAATAATATCATCAACAGCAGTATCACTTAAAATATTGCTATCTGTTCTAAAATAATTAATGTAGCCCTTTTCATAAAGTTCTTGACAAATACTTGCAGTAACAGTTGAATTTATACCCATAATATAAGAACAAGCAGAATAAAGAGTTAGTGTTGTAAAGGGAGGATATGGTGGTAAAGATTGTATCTCTTTTGTTCTGTCAATCACTCTATGAATTTTATAATTTGCTTCATTTATTATATGAGCTACTTTTGTAGAAAACTCTTTTTTAAACTCTAAATCTTTACCTCTTGCTGTAAATGTAACATCACCAACAGTATAATTGGCAATTATTACATCACTAAGTTCAGCTCCTTTTTCCTGATATAAATTTATTTCCTCTTGTCTCCTTGCTAATATTCCAAGAGAGAAAGCAATAACTCTTCCAATTCCTTTGGCAATGGGTGTTATTGTATCACCCTCTTTTGTTTTATATGTTAACACCTTATGTTCTTTAAAATAATGCGTAATTGCAGGAGACAAGCCATATCCAATTATTCTATCGGTGACTCTTCTTGTCCATTGAGCCTTAACAGTATTCTCAGAAATAGAACG
>CBFIGT010000215.1:0-2172 GCA_965662175.1 Arcobacter sp.
AATTTCAAAGTTAAGTGATGCACTTACAAATTTAATAAATGCTTATGAAACACTACAAAAAGAGAAAGAAATAATTAAAAATAATAGGGATGAATTAGAGAAAAAGAATAGTGATTTGGAACAACAAATTATTGATTTAAAATCTCAAAAAGAGAGTTTAACTACAGAAAATAGAGAATTAAATTCTAAGCTAGAAGAGTTTAACTCTTCTAGTGAAAAGCAGGGAAGTAATATTAACTCAATGCTAAACAAAATCGAGAGTATTTTAAGTGTAGGAAATAAAAAAGAGCCTGAGAATAGTAATAGTCACTCATATTATAGTAACTCTTTAAATAAAGCAAATGAAGTTTTTGAAGATGAAAAAGAGGATGAAAATGATGTTTTTGCAACGCCTGTATTAAAAGAACCATTAATAAAAGAGAGACCTGACCCTGTAAAAGTTGATGATATTCAATTAGAAAAAAGGTCAGATGATAAAATAGATTTAAATAGAATGGCCTCTTTATTAAACGGATTTAATAAGTAGATAAATGATTTTACTTTTAAATAAGTTCTCTTTGTTTCAAGTATTTGGTGTAAATAATTTTGATTCATTAGATGATGCAATAAATAATATGGCTCCATCTATGGTTGAATACTATTTATCTGATTTATCAAGTGATAATCAAAACATCTATTTAAATAAGAGAAATATCCAAAATAGCCTAAATGTAGGTGATTATTCTATTTACTTAGATTATGAAGATGAGATTTATTTAGAAATTAGTGATGATAAAGAGGAGTTTGAAACTACCTCTTTATGGTAATTTTAATCAATTAAATTAGTAGTTGCTTTTAATCTTTCTTTATCAAAATGAGTATAAATTCTTGAAGTGTTAATATCTGCATGCCCTAATGCTTCTTGAACTAATACTAAATCATGATGTTTTTGATAAAGTAAAGTAGCAAAACTATGTCTTAACATATGAGCGCCATTTTTCTCTTTTCTAATTCCACATGATATAAGTAGTTTTTCAACAATTCTACTTATATAAGCTTGTGTTAATCTATTGCCTTTTTTATTACATACAATAAAATCATCTTCACAAACCCTTTGATTTAGCCAATGATATAGCTCATTTTCAATAATTTTTGCTTTAATCATTACAACTCTTGGTTTATTTCCTTTTCCCCTTACTTGTATAACATAAACATCATCCTCTTTAAAAATATCTTTAAGTTTTAAATTAAGCATTTCAGAGACTCGAATTCCTGTATAAATTATAATTTTAATCATTAATCTATTTCTATACATCACATCTTCGGAAAACTCAAAGTTTTCTATGGCATCTAAGAATCTTTTTATTTCATCTTTATTCATATAAGAGGGTAGTTTAGTACCTGATTTTCCACTTAATCCTCCCCAGTTTTTTAACTCAATTTTAAACATATAAGAGTTTCCATTTTCTGTTTCATTTTGTTTATCTATATAAGAAAAAAGAGCAAGTAGGGCAATTCTATGGTTTTTTTTAGAGGCATCTGATAAACCACTTGTATTAGATGCTAAAAAGTCACTTAATAACTCTTCATCTATCTCTTTCATGGAAGCTAAACCTAAATCATTTAAAAAAGTATAAAGTTTAGCTATTGGATTAAAATAGGTGTTAATTCCTGATAATCCAATATTTCTAGCACTTTTTACTAACTCTTTTAATTCATCTATTGACTTAGTTCCTTTTACAAGCTCTTTTATAATAAAAGCCAATTTATCTTTATCATTTACATTTGAATTACTTAAACTTGTAAGTTTATTTCTTATAAATCTCTCTATCCAAAATAGTAGTGTTTTATCAAATGTATTACAAAAATCTAATTCATATCTCATACAACTCCTTTAAATATAATAGTTTGAAAATTATAGTTTTCAATACTAATTAATATAATTTATAATAGAAGAGTTCTCAAATACTATCTTCTATTATTTGAAAACTCTATAATATACTGGGCAATATCATCTAAATGCACAATATCTTTTACAGCACCAGCTTCAATAGCTTTTTTTGGCATTCCAAAAACAACACAACTCTTTTCATTTTGAGCAATTGTATATGCGCCATTATCAAACATCTCTTTTATTCCAATCATTCCATCATCACCCATACCTGTCATCATAACAGCCATAGCAGAAGAACC
>CBFIGT010000216.1:0-2065 GCA_965662175.1 Arcobacter sp.
CAGATGATTAAAGCAATTAATTTAAATGTAAACTATTATATATTAAAACCTTTGGATTTAGAAGCTGTAGATGCTAGTATTCAAAAAATTTGTCAAGAAATTTACTACAAAAAGAATTTTGAATTACAAAAAAAAGAGACTGAGGCATATTTATCTTTATTAAACAAAGAAGCAATTGTTTCAAAAACAGATTTAGATGGTAATATAACCTTTGTAAATGATGCTTTTTTAGAAGTCTCAGGATTTACAGAGGATGAAGTTATTGGTAAAAATCACAATATTTTAAAACATCCTGATAATCCCTCAACATTTTATAAAACCATGTGGGACACAATAAAAAGTGGTAATATTTGGGAAGGGACTATAAAAAATCTAAGCAAAAATAATGAAACCTATTTTATAAATACAAAAATTATTCCTCTTATGGATGATACAGGAAAAAATATCCTAGAGTATATTAGTATAAGGTTTTTAGTTACAGAAGAAGAAAACTTAAGAAGAGCTCAAAATAAAAGATTTTTAGAGCAAATAACTGTTTATAAAAAAGAGATTTCATCTATAAAAAAAGAGAAAGAAGTAATTGAAAATAGAATAAATACAATAAATGATAATACACAATATTTAAAAGAGAAAAATCTCTCATATGAAAATAAAATAAAAAATCTTTTAAAACAAGTTTCAGCCTATGAACAAAATAATTTAGAGCTTAGCAAAGTTGATTTAATGATGAAACAAGATAAAAGTAAACAGTTTGAACAAATCAACAAAGAGATGCTAAGATTAAAAACATTAAATAGAAACTTACTCAAAGAGATTGAAGCCTTGCAAAAAGTAAATAGTGAAAAAGACAAATATATAGAAGAGCTAGAGACTAAAAAAATAGATTATGAAAAAAGAATCGAAAATCTTCTAGATTTAGTTAATAACTTACAAAAAGAGCTTAAAGTTTTAAAAGGTGAAGAAGTTTCCTAATTAAAAAGAGATTTTATACCCTAATCCGTATACATTCTCTATATTGATTTCAGGGATTTTTTTTCTTAATCTTGAAACAACATTTTTTAGATTTAAAGCATCAGCTGTTAAATCATCTTCCCATAAATAAGAGATTATTTCATCTGTACTATATGTTTTATCTTTTACTTGTAACAATAAATCAATAAGTAAAGCTTCTCTTTTTGTAAGTTTAATTACAGATTCACTCTTTACAAGTTTTTTATTATCTTTATTCCAAAAAATATTATTAGTTAGATAAATTTCACTTCTATTTTGATTTGAAAGGATTTTATTTCCTTTATAAATTTGCTCAGAAACATTATATAAAATATCAATAAACAGATTAATATCAATTGGCTTTGTAATAAATTGTGATACGCCCAAATTTATAAAATCAATAAGATTAGTTGATTGTGAATATGCAGAAATAATTATAAGTTTTTGCTCAGGATTTAAACTATAAATCATTTTAGTAAGCTCAACACCATTTACATTTGGCATATGAACATCACTAATTACAATATCAAAATAGCGATTATTTTTATTATAAAAATCTTTATATCTATTTATAGCTTCACTTCCATCAGAAGCCACATCTACAAATTTAAAAATTTCAGTTAAAAGTTCACTTGTTTCTTCTTTAATGAAGTTATCATCATCAACAAGTAAAACACTTAAACCTCTAGCATATTTTTCAAACAAGACATAATCAATCATTACTATCCCAATTTTTATTATAAAATTATATTATCTTGGCTATTATATAATAAATTATTATAAATAGGCCTTTTATGTTAACAGAAAATAACAAATTCAGTGATATAAATCAAATATTAGACTCTACTATTGAGGGTATTATGTTGGTTAAAGATGGCTTCATTATAAATACAAATGAATCCTTTGTAAAGATTTTAAATTATGATAAAAAAAGTGATTTAATAGGAAACCTTGCAAGTGGATGTTTAATGCCTTTTTATAAAGAGAAATTTATAGAGTTTAATAAAACCCTATTTCAAGAGATAACTCTTTTATCTAAAGAGGGAAAAAGAATACCTGCTATTATTCAAATAAA
>CBFIGT010000217.1:0-2064 GCA_965662175.1 Arcobacter sp.
AAGAGGGTTGATAATTACACAAGGTTTTATCCACTATCTCTTTTTTAAATCTATATACACTCATTTCTTTGTAATTTTCAATATCTATTATTATGAAATTAGTAGCACTCTTTGAACCATAAGAGATAAAATTAGAATGTAAAGCAATATCAACATCAATAAAAGGTGCATAATACTTTAAATCACTTTTTTTATTGACAGCTTTTATCTTGTCTAAATAAAGAGCTTTTTTTAAAATATCGTAGAACTCAATTATTAAGTTGTTGCATTGAGGTTGTTCCTCAAAATGAATGGAGCTAATGCCATTAATTAACATTTATGGCATTAGCAATTACCCTTTAACAGCAATTACTATCCTTTTTCAGAACAGCAATCAAACCTAGTAAAATTGGCGATTTTGATATGTTTAAAGCTATTCTGTAATTTAACATTTATATGATTTCACAAATTTTAATTATTGTGAATTTAAAATTAGTTTATTTTATCTAAAAAAAATTAGGTTAAGTTGAGATTTAAGGGCATAAAAAAAGGCAAGTACAAAACCTGCCTTTGAGATAATAATATTTAAAAAAGCCATATCAGGTATCGCCAAACACCTTTGCTACTCTTTTGTTGACTCAATTTTATCAATATATCTTTTAATAGTTACTTAAATTTTCTAATTTTTTTCTAAAAATATTTGTATATAAAATTTGATTATATAGTGTTAATAGCTATCTATATTTCTAAATAATTTTTAAAAATTTTACAACTTAATTTCAATAAAGGAGTAGTTATAGCAATTGAGCCTAAAATTGGGAGCTTAATAAAATGATATTCTTTCTATTTTCTAAAATATTTATATTTATTTTCTTTGTTGAAATCCATAGAATCGAAGCTTCACACTATTTATGTTCTAAAAATCTTTTGTTAAATATTATAATATCTTTACAAGGTAGAATACTATAAAATAAAAATATTTTCAAAAAGGTTTAGATTGGCATATATTACAATTAAAGAATATTCAGAGCTTAAAAATATAGCACTATCAAATGTTTATAATTTAATTAAAAATGGCAAAATTAAATCAGTAGTGATAGAAAAAAACAAATATGTTTACATTTCTTTTCAGGAATTAAATAATTTATTGTCACCTCATCATGCCAACGCAAATAAAAACAATGAAGCAAATAATATCAAAACTGATAATATGTCATTAAAATTGTTAGAAGTCCTACTGAAAAAAGATGAGACAATTGATAAAAAAGATGAAGTAATTACAACTTTGGTTGAAGAAAACAGAAGAATGACAAGTGCAGTTCTGAATAGGCTAGAAGTAGAAAATGTAGAAAATGGTAGAGCAAACAAACATTTAAAACTAAGAAAAACCTAATCAATTTCAAAATAATCCAAAAAGTAAACACTAATTTATAATAGATATATCTTTATTATGTAATATATACCAATGTATATAATTAATAGTATTGAGTAGTAAAATGAAAACGAAAATATATACCAAAAAAGATGAACTAGATATAAAAATATTATCCGATGTATCAAAGGATTATACACCTACAGAAAAGATAGGTAAAAATATTGATTTTCAAAAGTATCTAAAACAGTTTGATAACCCTAAAAAAAATCAACTTGATACACCAATTGGTAAAATATCCATTAAACCTATTTCGCAGTTTTTTAAAATGCTTACAAATAAGGACTGTAGAGCAAATCTTTTGTTTAATATAAAAAATACTCTACAAGACCCTATTTTCATTGTGAAAGAGCGAGATAAGGGATATTTATTCTATTCCTCTTTTAAAAAGACAGATGGCACATTGTTTCATATGAAAAGTATTGGTGACTTTAATTGCAATGGGGAATTTTGTCTTAAAACCTCAATAGCCATTAAAGATTTATCATTGGTACGAAAAATGCTAGATAAAGGTGAGCTTTTATATTATAAAAAAGAAATTGATTTGGTTAATGAAAGAATTAAAAGAGTTAATATGAAAAATAAAAATAATACAAATGTATTTAATGACACTATAATGTTTAGAGAAGTGTTTAACGACCCTGAATATTTTA
>CBFIGT010000218.1:0-2017 GCA_965662175.1 Arcobacter sp.
ATTAACTTATGATAAATATATTGATAAGAGAAATTTTTATAGAAAATGTTTCCCCAACGATGCGTATCATGCAATTGATAAAGATGAAAGTAAAAGTGAATTTTATAGAAAGCATGTAGAAAAAATAAAGAGAGCTATATATTATAATATTTTTTCTAAACACTTAAAAAAGTAGAGAAATCATTTTTCTACTTTTTTAATTAATAGTATTAATTTAATATATTTCTTTTATTCCTTTCTCTATATGAGAAAGGTCTATATAATCAAAAGTTAAACATTTATCAATTACTTTTTTCATCTCATCAACTGGCATTTGACTATCTCCATAAGTATCAATATCTTTATTATTAGAACCTGAACTATGTCCAGTAATATCATTAATTGTGTAAATGTCAACTTTATTATTTTTCAAAGTTTGATTAACTAAATGTTTAATTGAATAGAGAGTTTTTTTCTCATCATTTGTAATATATTTTCTATTATAAGAAGAAAATTTATTTATGAAGTCTAATCCACCAGAACTGTAAAATTTTGCTGTTGGAAAAAGTTTTATATATCCCTTTTTTTTCATATGCTTATAATAATCTAAAAAACCTATATCAATTAATTTTTGTGCAATTGGAAGTTTTCTACAATTATAATAGTTATCTTTTAATTTTTTATCTTCTTCATCATTAATTTCAATTGTCCAAACATCTTTTTCTTTTTTTATATCACTAATGTGCAATTGTGCAATTTCTGTTGGCTTTGCTCCTCCATTGTAAAGTGAGATTAATGGTATGAAAATGTAATGAGGATACTGTCTTAGGTTGTTTTTAAGTTCAGTAGTAAACCAAGGTGATTTATTAAAGAGAGTAATTAAATCTTTTTCATCATAAATGGTTTTGATTTTTCTTTTATTTTTAGTTCTTCTTCTATCTTTTAATTGAAGTTTTGAAGCATAATTCATTGGAATATAACCAGAGGTTGCTGCCCAATTAAATAATTGATTGACTCTTCCTATATGTATATTTATTCCACCAATTGTTACTTTGTCTTTCTTCTTCTCTTCTCTAATTGTAAGTATTTCTTTTAGACTTTTATCTTTATAAATATTTGCAGTTATCCTTTGTGGTAGGTTTTGGATTACTTTATCCCTAAAATCAACAAAATCTTGTCTTGTTAATTCATCCGCAAAACAGTCATTAAACCAAGATATTAAGTTACTATTTACATATTTAATACTTTTGATATTATCATCACTCCAATCTTCTGCTTTTGCTTTTTCATTTATATAAATTTCTAAAAGTTCAGATATTTTATATTTATCTTTTTTTGTTGGATTAGAAGTAACAACGATTTCTTCTTTAGAAATATCATTATTTGATGGAAGTGTATCTTGAAATGTTTTAGCTTTGTACAATAAATCCCACTCAGCTTTCAATAGTTCAAAGTGAAAGGCATAAATATCATCTTCATCTGTAAGCTTTTCAAACTCTTCTTTTATATTAGACCTATTTAAAATTTTGTTTGTTACTGCTTTTACTAAATCATAGTCATTTGACATATGAATTTTTTGATATTTATCAATAGCTATTTGTAAAGCTTCTTTAGTATGTCCACCGTAGAAGTTTCCATTTATATATGTTGAAAGCTCTTCATCTCTTTGTCTTGAAAATTTATTAACTGATTTTTCAATCATATAGTTTTTATATTTATCAACAATAGCTCTAATCTCTTCATCAGTCATAGTTTCAATTCCTTGTGCAAATAGATAGTTGATTTCAAAATTTATATATGAGTGTCTTAAAACTGCTTCATCATAGTTTTTAGTTTTAAGAGAAAATACTATCTCTTTACTTTTATTGATTCTTCTTCGATACCAAAAAGTATTTTTCTTTTTCGTCAAATATTTTAACATAATCAAACCTTTTTTCGTGTATCATTTTTGTGTATCAAATATCAAAAATGATAAATAAAATTAAAAAAACTAAAAGTTAAAATTCCGAATTTAAGGACAATAAATGTCAGTATTATT
>CBFIGT010000219.1:0-1957 GCA_965662175.1 Arcobacter sp.
CTGATTTATCAAGTGACTCTAAATAAGGAAACACAAAGTAATATTTCACGTTTGTATAATTTTGTAAATATTTTTCTTTATAAACAATACAATTACTATGAAATTCTTAAGAGATTTTAAAGCAGGAAAAGAAGATGATAAAAATAGAGCAAACGAACTTACATCAGCTCTAGTAAGAGATATTGTTCCAAAACTGGAAAATTGTAAAGAACTATATAGGGAAAATCAATTTAGAAGATTTTTTATGCAATTAGGTGCTATGTTTGGTGGTGAAAAAGTTATTGTAAAGATAAATAACATGAAGTATGCAATTATATATCATAAAACATATTGCATTGCGAAAAATATTAACCTATCTAGTAATTTTTTTAGAGAATAAGAGAATGACACAAGGAAAGAATTTATTGGATACCGATAATTATAACGATTGGATAAACAACTCAAAGAAAATAAATCAGTATGTTGACACTTTGGAATATGAGTTAAAAGACTACATAAGCTACAAACTTAAAGAGCTTAATATAGAATCCTCACTTGGACTTGTTCCAAATGAAATTAGAAATGACAAAAAGTACAAAGAATTGAAAGTTAAATTTGATAGTGCATTTAAAAAACTTCAAGAGTTCAATAAGGCTTCACCTAAAAAGTATAAACAAAAAAGATATAATGATTATCTTTTATCTAAGCAAATAGATAAAAATGCCTAGGAATTAGATGGTGTTGCATAAGCCAAAATGACTTAAATTCTGTCTTGACTACCAAGTGAAAGCAACACCAAATGTATTATACTATATTATCTTTAATTTTCTTTTTACAATTTTATATAAACCTTGCTTTTCTCACTAATAAAATACCTAGCTATCTCTTTTATTCTCTTATCAATATGATTTTCTTCTAGCCATCTTAAATAATCAATGCTTAAATTTGAAAAATAACTACCCTTATAAGCTCCAAATTTAATAATCTCATCATTATATAATACTCTAATAGGTATATTTAAATCACCATTATCACTAGATAGAATCTTGCTTTTGTCCTTTGATGATTCTTTAATTAATCCGATTTCTTTAAATATTGCAATTAAGCTTTTTTGATTTATTATTCGAGGAATATAAAAAACTTTTTTATCATCAGATATATACTCCCCTCTTCTATTTATTATGAATTTTTCAATTATCTCTTCTTCATTAATTGATAAATCGCAAAGAACATAAATATAAGTTTTGCCATCAACTATTTCTGTCTTAAACTTTTTTGTAAAAATTGAAAATTCACTATTCATAACAAACCTTATTTAAAAAAGACTTCTAAAAATTGTCTTTTAATTACCATTGATTTAAAGCCTTTAAAGGCTTTTTTGTTGCCATCTTTGATAGTTCTTCTAATTTCATCTTCATAGAGTTTTAAACTTCTTCTACTAATAGATACTGTCTTGCCATCTTTTTGCGAGTCAAATTTAAAATTTAAATATTGTTTTAAATCAGTATCTTTTTTTTTGATATCATTCTCAATATCTTCTTTGTAATTTTTATATATATATTCTAAACCAAGAATTGCATTGTTTCCAAATCTTTTATGTATTCTTAATGAAGTAGAAAGAGGTGTGCTACTATCTGTCAATACTAAATATTTTTCATTAAAAATTAAATGTAGCATACTTGGTATATTTCTTCCTAATATTCTTTTAATTTCCATAATAGCTTTCAAGTTTGTACTTACTTCATTTTCAATCAATTCTAACTTATCACTTTCATAGTCTGATAAACTTTTTTTAATAGCTTTAGTGTAGGCTTCAATATCTACAATTTTTTCATTTTTATCCTCTAGCTTTTTAAACATTGTTTGTAGGGCTATATATGTAGGTATATCTGAATATTTTGCTAGTTTTACTTCACTTAGCTCATCTTTTCTTTTTACTTGAAATTGAATATATTCTATTAATTTACTATGTGAATTT
>CBFIGT010000220.1:0-1906 GCA_965662175.1 Arcobacter sp.
TAAGATTTATATCTATCTTCTAAATGATTCATCAAAGTTTGAAAAGCCTCTTTATTATTTAATAAGGTAGTTATATCTTTAAATACCACACCCTCTTTTGGAAAATCTTCTATATCTCGTATAGAATTAAAAATCAAATCTTTTTGTTCTTTTGTTAAGTTCATTTTTATTCCTCATAAGCATTATCTATTAATTGACAAATTGTATGTCCAAACAGTATATGCATCTCTTGAATTCTAGGAGTATCATTAGATGGAACTACTAAATTTATATCGCAATAATTATTCATCTCTCCACCATCACGTCCTGAAAAACCTATAATTTTACACTCCATTTCTTTAGCAATCGTAAAAGCATTAATCACATTTTTAGAATTACCTGAAGTTGAAATACCAATAAGTAAATCACCCTTTTGTGCTAAACTTTCAACTTGTCTATCAAAAACTCTATCATAACCATAATCATTTCCAATAGCTGTTAATGCACTTGTATCAGTGGTAAGTGCAATCCCAGGAAGTCCACATCTCTCAGTTTTATATCTTCCTGTTAATTCAGCTGCAATATGTTGAGCATCAGCAGCACTTCCACCATTTCCAAATATTAAAATTTTATTTCCATTTTTTAAAGTATCAATAGCAATTTGTGAAGCTTTTTCTAAAGGTTCAGCCATTGTTTCAATAACTTTTTTAATAGTCTCTAAATGTGAATTAAATTCACTCTCAATAACTCTCTTCACTATTTTCTTCCTAAAATTCTCTCTATAGTTGAAGATGTACTTTTACCCTCTATAAAATCAATTAATACAGTCTCTCCTGCAATATCAGAACCAACTACCTCTTTATCTTTATAATCAGCACCCTTTACTAAAATATCAGGTTTAATTCTTTCTATTAACTCATAAGGTGTATCTTCTTCAAATATTACAACAAAATCAACACACTCTAAAGCAGAAAGTAAGTATGCCCTATCATCTTGATTATTAATAGGTCTATCTTGACCTTTTAATCTTTTTACACTCTCATCTGAGTTTACACCTACAATCAAAATATCACCTAATGCTTTCGCACTATTTAAATAAGAAACATGCCCTTTATGAAGAATATCAAAACACCCATTTGTAAATACTACTTTCTTATTTTGTTTTTTATATCTTTTAGCAACTTTTTTAATCTCTTTAAAACTTTTTATATGTAAATCAATAGAACTTTTGTGTAAAGAGGCTTTATAATCCTCTATTTCATCTAAAGTAACAGTTGCACTACCAAGTTTTCCAACAGCAACTCCTGCTGCTAAATTTGCAAACTCTAAAGCTGTAAAAATATCATCATCTAAAGCTAAGGCATAACCTAAAGATGCTAGTACTGTATCACCTGCACCTGTAACATCAAAAACCTCTCTTGCAACTGTAGGCTTAACAGTTACTTCTTTATCTTTTAAAACAGCAATTCCATCTTCACTTAAAGTTATAACAGATAAATCTAACTCTGCCATTTTTTGTAACTCTTTTAAGGCATCTTTTAAACTATCTTTTGATTCAATCTTAATACCAGTTGCAATTTCAGCCTCTTTTTTATTTGGAGTTAAAAAGTAAGCACCCTTATATTTTGCATAATTTTTACCCTTTGGATCAACAATTACTTTTTTATTATGAGTCTTTGCAATTTTAATAATTCTTTGTGTTAAGTCATTTGTTAAAACACCCTTAGCATAATCTGATAATAAAATTAAGTCATATCCATTAATTATTTGTTGAAGCTTTGCATAAATTTTATCAGTTGAGTCAAAAGAGATATTATTTTTACTCTCATGGTCATATCTTACAACTTGAGACTTAGAAGCCATTACTCTAGTCTTCTTAGAAGTACTTCTTCCTTTTTGTAATATCAAATAACTTTTTACATCAGTT
>CBFIGT010000221.1:0-1905 GCA_965662175.1 Arcobacter sp.
TTATTGCTTAAAATATCTATCTTTCCTATAAAAAAATATATTGATGATAAATCAACTAAATAATCAATTACAGAGATATTTTCATTTAGTTTTGAGACAATATAACTATTTTGTGCATCTAAAAGTGAGATAATATTCTCACTTCCATTTTTATATCTATCTTGGATTAAATCATAACTCTTTTTTGAGAACTCCAAAGATTTTTTTGAATAAGAGATTTTTTCATAGGATTTAAAAAGAGACTCATAATCTTGTTGTATGTTTTTTTCAATTAAACTCTTTACATTATTGTATTGAAGTTTTAAATTTACAAGTTCAAGCTCATTTTTTTGGATATTTATAGTTTTTTTCCCACCCTCATATAAAGGTAAAGAGAGGTTTATAACAGCTTCATACTCATTATCATCCCAATATCTATTATTATAAGGGTCATCAACTCCATATCTTTCAATAATCTTATTAGCCTTTCCCTCAAAAGCAATTGTTGGCAAATATCTTGAAGAGTTATTCATCTTTAACTCTTTATTTTTCATATTAATTAACTCATTAATTTGCTTTAATTTTGAGTGTTTATAAATAATATCATTAAAAAAAAGTTCTTGAACACTTTTATTTGAGATATATTTAATTGCATCACTATTTAGAAGTTTAAAAATATTTGAAGCCATTCCATACTCTATAAAAGAGAAATTATTCTCTATTTGTAGCTGATTTGCTAACTCTATTTTCAAAGAGTTTAATTCATTTTTTGAGTTAGCTAATTGTATATTTACATTTGCTAATTCACTCTCCCATCTATAAACATCACTTCTATCTTTTAGCCCTACTTCAACTCTTTGCTTCGAAAACTCTAGATTTTGTTTTATAAAGTTTTGTTTTATTTTCATAATATTGTTATAGTTATTTGCTTTTATGATATTTAAATATGTTAAGAGTATTTTATATAAAGTCTCATCATCTGATGATTTTCTAGCATTTGTATTTGAAAGCTCCAATAATCTTTTTATCTCTATATTTTTTAAAATCTTATCAGAATAGATAACTTGAGTTAATTTAACTCCAGCCTCAACTGTTCCCTCAGAATACATACCACTACTATATTTCGCCCTATCTTTATCTATTTGAATTAAATTTGAATAAAACTCAAGTTGTGGTTTATAGTCACTTATTGATTCATCTATATATAATTTATCAATTTTTGAACTATTTTTTCTATATTTAATATCAAAGTTATTATCAAGAGCCAGAGAAAAAACATCATTTAATGCAAGTTTTTTATCATTTGTACTATTTGGTTTTTTATCATCAAATATTTCATTTTTTTTATTTTTAAAATAAATTGATTCTGTTTTTTTATTCTCAATTAAATACTCATATATACCTAAAGCACTAACTCTAATAACTCTATTTTCATCAAATAATGAGTTTAGAAAATTATAAGTTATAATATAACTATTTTTATTCTCTTCTAACTTTTGATTTTTATTTAAAATTATAAAATCATGACTTGAAATTAACTCTTCACAATTTTCACTGCAAACTCTTACTTTATAATCTATTTTATCACTACTTGAAAATAGTAATCTTGTCTCATTTTTAATTTCTTCTAAATATTTATTTGAACTATTATCTAAAAGTAGTTTTAAACTATACTCTTTTGCATTTGCAAATGAAACAAACAAAATAAATATCAATAAAAAAGATTTATATTTCATTGTATTCCTTTAACAAAAGTTTCTCTATATCTTTTATTCTCTCATCATCAAAGCTTTTTTGTGTTAAATATGGCTTTATAAGATAGTATATATTTAAAGAACCTTTTTTTGCATTTTCAATTAAATCATTTGATAATAAATTCCAATAGGAGAGATTATTAGTTGCTATAATCCAAGAGTTTGAAACTAA
>CBFIGT010000222.1:0-1900 GCA_965662175.1 Arcobacter sp.
TCATCACCACTTAAAGGTACAGATAATTGAGCTTCATAAACCTTTGATACATCTTTTTTGGGATTTGTAAGTCGATGATTTAAATCCCCATCATCTGTTAATAAAATAACTCCAGTAGTATCAACATCAAGTCTTCCTATAGTTGATATTTTAGGGTTTCTTCTGTTCCAACGTTCAGGAAGTAAAGAGTAAATTAAAACTCCAGCATCATTATGTGAGCAAATCATACCTGAGGGTTTATTTAAAACAATTGTTAATTTTTCAGGGTCAATTTGTTCACCGTTTATTTTAATCTCTTCATTAAAAGCCTTTGTTGAAGGGTTTAAAATAAGTTCATCATTTACAGTTACATCATTGTATTTTAAAAATTTTTTACTCTCTTTTCTTGTACAATAACCCAAATTAGCTAAGTGAGCATCTATTCTTTTTTTAGTAGTTTTCATGTGCGAATAATAACATCATTTTTATTAATCTAATTTATTAACTAAAATTTTTGAAAGATTAAGTTTTATTAGTGTTCCATTGTTTTTGGGTTCAATTTTTATCTCTATTTGGTTTTTATCACAAAACTCTTTTACAATATTTAATCCAAGTCCAAAACCTTTTTTTTGTGAATCTTCTTGAAAATATTGGTCAAATACTATAAATAGATTTTTTGTATCAATTGATTTACCTGTATTAAAAATAGTTAAATACTTTTCACTAAAATCTATATTTACCAAACCATTTTCACAATTATATTTTATAGCATTTGAAATAAGATTATCTATTATTTTTTGAAAACCATTTTTATCACTATTTAATAAAATAGAGTTAACTTTTGACTCTATTTTTATATTTCCTTTTATATCTTGAAACTTTGATATGGAATTATTTATGATTTCATTTAAGATAAAATCTTGTTTTTCTACCCTATCAATCTCTTTTTTTATCTCATATTCCATTTGATTATATAAATGTAAAAGTTCATTTGTTGCTAGTTTTATTCTATTTAATCTTTTTAAACTTTTTTCATCATTAATTGTTTTTTCCAACATTTGGGTATTTGCTTGTATTGTAGAAGCTGGAATATTTAGTTCATGCAGAGTCTCTTTTATAGTTTTTTGTAAATTTTCTTCACTTTTAAAAAGTGGCTCTAAAAGTGCTTTGCTCAAATAAAAATTTAGAGTAATTCCAAATATAATTAAAAAAAGAGTAATTCCAATAAAAGTCTCTTGATTAAAACCAAAAATAGATACTAAATAATAATTAGCAACTAAAACTAATATAACAATAAATCCTATTAAAATAGAGTTTGAGATAATAAAGTTTTTTCTTTTACTATTCAAATTTGTACCCTATTCCCTTGATATTTATAATTTTTTCTTTGCTAAAAATCTTTTTTACATGATTAATATAGACTCTAATAGAACCCTCACTATACTCCTCATCAACACTCCAAAGCTTTGATACAATCATCTCTTTTGTAATAATTTTATCTCTATTTTCTAAAAACAGTTCAAGTAAATCTATTACTTTCATAGCTAAGTTCATGTCATTTCCATCTTTAAAAACTCTTTTTAAAGATGGCTCAAAAACAGTATTTTCATCAATTACTATCTTTGAAGTTTGTTTTCCAACTCTTTTTAAAAGTGATTTAATCCTCAAAAGCAACTCATATAAATCAACAGGCTTTTTTAAATAATCATCAGCACCACTTAAAAAACCCTCTGCTAATGTCTCTTTGTCTTTATATGAAGTTAAAAATATAGCAGGTGTTTCATCTCCTGATTCTCTTAAATCCTTTAATAACTCTAAACCATTTATTTTAGGTACATTTATATCTAATAAGTATAAATCATAATTTGTTTCATAGTTTAAATCTAAAGCTTTTTCTCCATCATTTGCAATATCAATAATA
>CBFIGT010000223.1:0-1875 GCA_965662175.1 Arcobacter sp.
AGATATGACTATTATTTAAAATATCTTCATCTACTATATTATCAACAATAATCTCAGCTGCTTCACTTGAACCATATGGATAGTTTCCACTAGCCATAACGACACCAACACCAAACTCATTTTTGATTTTGATATCTAATGATTTTAAATCTTTTGTTGCACCCTTATAAAAAAGTTCCGAAACAGGTGTTTCTAATAATGGCATTAAAATCTCACACTCAGGATCACCAAATCTTACATTATACTCTAAAATAATTGGCTCACCATCTACTACCATAACACCTATAAAAAGAACACCCTCAAAAGGAGCACCCTCATTTTTCATTCCCTCTAAAGTAGGCTTTATAACTCTATCTTCAACTTTTTTATAAATATCATCATTTACTAAAGGAGTTGGAGCATAAGCACCCATTCCACCTGTATTTGGTCCTGTATCACCATCACCTATTCTTTTATGATCTTGAGCAGCTGGTAATACCTTATAATTTTCACCATCACAAATAGCAAAAATAGATAATTCATATCCATCTAAATACTCTTCAACAACAACTGAAGTTCCAGCATCACCAAAAGACTCACCTGATAGCATATCACTTACAGCCTCTTTTGCTTCATCTTTTGATAAAGCTATAATTACACCTTTTCCTGCACATAAACCATCTGCTTTTACTACAATTGGTGTTTTGCTCATGCTATCAATAAAATCATGAGCCTCTTTTTCATTACTTGTTTCTATAAAAGCTGCTGTTGGAACACCAAATTTTTTCAACATATTTTTCATATAAACTTTTGAACCCTCAAGTCTAGCAGCAGCAGCTGTTGGTCCAAAAATAGTTAAATCATTTTCTCTAAAAATATCAACAACACCATCAACTAAAGGAGCCTCTGGTCCTACAATTGTTAAATTAATATCATTATTTTTTGCCCATAAAGCTAATTCATTATAATCTTTAATATTTATATTAGTACCTAAATCGCAAGTTGCCCCATTTCCTGGCATAAAATATATATTGTGTTTATTCTCTTTGTGTATAGCTAATCCAATAGAGTACTCTCTACCACCACTACCTAGTATTAAAATATTCACTGTGATTTTCCTTAAAATTGTAAGTTATCCAAGTAGCCGTTAACCATCAAACTGGCCCTATAAGCCAACACTAGCACATAAGAATCATATTTTAGGAGCAGAAATACTAAAAGCAAACGCTTCACACCGTATAATTACAATTACGTACATAAAAACAGTATCGGACCCTCAACAATGGAAATCCCGAACCACTTAGATAATATTATTTTATCTAATAATGATTGAATTAAAGATTAATTTTAAGATATTTGTTTTGCAAGATATATACAAGCTTCAATACTTTGCAAGTTTGAAATATAAAACTTTATATTTTCAGGTAAATATTTAGCTGTAGTTTGACCAATGGCAATTGCTTTATAACTACTATCCCATGAATATTTATTAAAAAAACAGTTTACACTTGAGGGTGAAGTAAAGATTATTATTGAGTTTTTATTTAAAACTTTAGTTTTATTAGATGAGCAAATGGTTTTATAAACAATTTGCTCATCCAAATCTACTTGATTTTCTTTTAAAATAGAGGAAAGATTTGATACTATTTTTTCACCTCTTACATACAGAGTTTTTTTATTTTTTAATAATGGAATTAATTCATTTGCAAACTTATCTCCATGGGAGTTAACTCCTGTAAAAACCAAATTAGCATTATGTTTTTTTAAAATTTCAGCTGTTTTTACTGCAATTGCATATGAGGGTATCTCTTTCCAGTTTAGCTTTGATTTATCTAAAGAGTAAATTGCATTTTTTGAAGTAAATATTAAAGCATCATATTTTGATATGTCAAAATT
>CBFIGT010000224.1:0-1865 GCA_965662175.1 Arcobacter sp.
TATTATTTTTGTCTTTTAAATAAATCCCTTTAAAAGGAATAATCACATAATCTTTAGAAAAACCAAAATCTAAAGCTATTTTATCAGCATATAAACCTGCACAATTTATTATTTTTTGTGCATAAAATTCACCCTTGTTAGTAAGTATTATATTTCCCTCTCTTGATTTATATTTACAAGAGAGTATTAACTCAACTCCCAACTCTTCAATAACTTTGGCAAACTCTTTTGTTACCTCTTTTGGATTTACAGTTGCTGTACTTGGACATAAAAGTGCTTTTTTATGGGTTTTTATATTTGGATATAGTTTTTTTAACTCATCTTCATCAAGCCAAATAAGCTCAACACCATTTGCCTCACCTCTTCTTTTAAGCTCTTCTAAACCCTCTAATTCACTCTCATCAAGTGCAACTACTACTTTTTGGCACTCATTTATACTCAAACCTCGCTCTTTTACAAACTCTTTTAAAGCTTGGTTTCCCTCTTTTGTAAACTTAGCTTTAAGTGAGTTTGCTGTGTAGTAAAAACCTGCATGTAAAACACCTGAGTTTCTACCACTACTGTGCTGTGCAACTTCATCCTCTTTTTCAATAACTAATATCTTAGAAAAAGGAAATCTATCTTTTAGATTTTTTGCAATATTAAGCCCAATAATTCCAGCACCAATAATCAAGTAGTCATACATTTTAGTAACCTAATTCCTCATCAATTATAATAATAGTTATCCTACCTTTATCATCAGCTTTTACCCAAGTAAACTTGTTTGCTATATTATCAAGGTTATGACGTGGCTCTTTTCCCATAGAGATAGCTTTACTGTTCATTCTATCTATATTTTTAACAGCAGCCACTTCCATAATTCTTTTAAATCCAGCTTCCACATCATCAACTATTTTATTAACACCAACAATTGCTAAAACTTTTTTAGGACCATAACAAAAAGCAGCAACTCTGTTTCCACTTCCATCTGCATTTACTATTTTTCCATCACGTGTTAGGGCATTTATACCTGTTACAAAAATATCACTAACTAAACCTTGTCTTCGTCTTTCAATATTTTCATCCATAGTAATTCCAGCTTCATATTGATTATGAACTGTTAAATCTTTATTTTTAACCAAATAATCTAATAAACCAATCTCTCCAACAGTAACACTACCACCAAGACCTACACTCATTCCAGGCTTTATAAAACTTTTTGCTAAAGTAAAAGCTTCCTCTTTTGTTTTTACAAAGTGTGGGTCATAACCACTTTTTTTTAATACTTCAATCAATTTTTGCATACTCAATTCCTTCCTTAAATAACATTTTGTGCATAACCATAGATATAACAAATATACAAGCACCCATAATATGTGTGTTTTGAACAACAGGTAAAAAACCTTCCATCTCAAATAGACTATCAGGAACAAGTAATAAAACAGCTGCTACTGCAAAAGTAATTCTCTCAATAAGTAGCATCTTTTTATCCCAAAATCCCTCCATAACAATAGAAAAAGACATTATACCAAATAAAGCAAAACCAAACACTTCAAATCTCTCAATCCAAGAGCCATTTATAAGTGGTGTAAAAGCGAATAAAAGAGGAATAATATACATCCCTTTCCCTACTTTCCAAGATACAAGACCTGTTTTCATTGGCGGAGTTTTAGCAATTGCAGCGGCTGCAAAAGCTGCTAAACAAACAGGAGGTGTAAGATTTGAATCTTGTGATAACCAAAAGATTATCAAGTGTGCTGATAACAAATACATAGCAACTTCAGGTAGTTCAATACCTGCATTTACAAGTGCCGCCATTTCAGGACTTAACATAAGTCCCACAAGTGCAGGAGCAGATAATACTGATAAAACAACATATGAAGCAG
>CBFIGT010000225.1:0-1839 GCA_965662175.1 Arcobacter sp.
GAGGTGTTATGTGAAGCACTTTATGATAACAAAGTGGATTTTTTAACTTTTAATGAAGTAAGAAGAGAGTTAAATGGCTATTTATGATTGAGGAATTTTGAAATCATAATATTAAATATGTTTTGAAGTGTAAATTTTTTATTTGTTAGAGCCATTAACTTTTCATAAGTGGCTTTATCAATCTCTAATTCAATTTTAATTTTTTCATCTTCTTTATTTTTCAAGCCAACCCTTATATTTATAATTTGATATATAGTATAATATAATAATTTTTATAAACAAATATAAATACTCATATAAAAGGATTATGTTATGCTAATAATAGAATCATTAATAGGATTAGGAATAATTTTATCTATTTAAGTATTTATTTTTTCCTCTTTGTTTTATAATAAGATTTTTTATTATTCCTATTGTTTTCCTCTTAAATATATAAATAAAGAGATTACGCAGTAATAGTGTAATTTTATTTTTATTAAAATCATAAAATCTTTTATAATGTAATGCAAAAGTATTGACAATGTATAAATATTTTGATATACTGTTAATATATAAAAAATGTCAATTAAAGGAAAAGAGATGATAACTGAAACAGTTTTTACAATAGAAGATTTTAATGGAGAGCTTTTAGTTAGATATAGAGCAGGGGATTGTGATGTGTTTTCTTATGTGGATTTTAAAGAGATTATTAAAAAAGAAGATATTTGCGAAAATGATATTCTTCTTTGGTTAGAATGTGAAAACATGGAAAATACAAAAATGATATTAAATAAATTAGCTGTTTCAAATAAAACAAATCAAGAGAAAAATAAAAAATTCTTAACTTTAATAGATTGTGAAACAAAAGAGGCTATTTTAACAAATATAGCTAACCACTATGGCATTTTAAATGAAGAGGCAGAGGCAGAAGTTACAGATGAAGAAGCAGAACATATCCTTGATTATATCACGGGAGAAGATTTTAGACTTAAAATCTATTATTTAACAAAAAAACATTTATGTAATTAAAAACAAATACAGATAAGGACTCAAAATGAAAAATATTACATTATATAAAGATTTAAAGTTTAAAAAGAATTTTTTAAAGTTTAAAAAAGATATTATTTACAAATTTGATGTTGTATCAATAGCAGATGAATATAGTATTGAAGATATTATCTTGAAAATGAAAAAATATCTTAGCTATGAAAAAAAGTATATTAGTGAACACATAGATTATAAAATTATCAAAGAAAAGAATTTAATTACATTGGAATTAAAATGTAAAGATGAGGATAATTATGTTTATGTTAAAAAAATAGAGTTTGTATCTTTTTTAAAAAATCAAATTGTAATTTTATGATAGGTTTATTGTCTAAGAAAAATATCAATATTGTAACAAATGAAGTTTTAGGAGTTTAGTATGAAAATGTTGAAATATAATGAAATTATAAATTTAAGAGATATTGCTGAAGATATAGTTTTGGCAACTATTCAAATTACAGATGAAGCCAAAGCAAATGATAGTATTAAAAGTTTTTTACAAAAAGTTGAAAAAGATTATTATATTAACTTTATTGATTGGAAAGATAGTTTTAACAAACATATTACAAATAAAGATTTAGGATTTATTGAAGTTAATCAAAAAATCAAAGGTAGGGTTGTTATAATACAAGAGGTAGCACCTCATCACGAATTTTTATAGGAGAATTAAATGAAAGATATTTTTATTGAATTTAATGTAGATGAAAAAGGTTTGAATGATTGGGAACTAAAAACTTTAAAAAGTTTAAATAAAACCTATCAAGAAAAAGAGTTAAGTGAATCTCAACAAAACTTATTAAAAGATATTCTAAATAT
>CBFIGT010000226.1:0-1826 GCA_965662175.1 Arcobacter sp.
AAGATAGATATATAAAACAAGCAATTTCTTTTGCTAAAAGATTACCCAATGTTGAAATTGGAGTTGATTGTGATTTTAATATGAATGTTGTTTTATTCGATATCAAAGGTTACGGACAAATTTCTTTTCATAGTTTTGCGGATTATTCTTATTTAAAGAGTAATCAAAAAGTTCGATGGAACGGGGTTTTAGGAGGGTCATTTATGACTTGTGTAAAAATGGCAAAAAAATTAAATTTACCATTTTATAAACATTAAAATTAAAAAAGGAAAAAAATGTCAACTATAATAAACTTAACACAACATAAGTCAACAAGAGAACAAGTTAATCAAGGGGTAATTGATTTACCAAAAGATTATCAAGACAAGCTAATTGAAGCTATTACTTTTCATGAGCTTCCTAAAAAAGAAGAAATAGAGAAAAAAGCCAAAGAGGTTTGTAATTTAGTTGTAGGTTTTATTTCTGAAACTGGCATTCTAAATCCTCACTTTATGATAGGGGGTGTACCCTTTATGATGAGTTCATTAGAAAAAGAACTATCACCAATAGGTAATGTGCTTTATGCTTTTTCTAAAAGAGAGAGTATAGAGGAAGTTTTAGAAAGTGGAGAAACAATAAAAAAATCTATTTTCAAACATATAGGTTTTGTTAGAGTTTAGGGTGAAGCAATGAACTATTTAAGTGTTATAGATACCGATGAAAGTAAAATCAATAAAAAAGATTTTATCTTTTGTCAATTGGAAGTAGAAGAAAATTTTGATGAAAAAAGAGAATTAGAAAAACTTGTTTTAAACCAAGGTTGGGAAGTTGGTAATAACAACTCTAAGGTGATGGATATGGAATACATTAAAAATGTTGGAGCAGAAAAAGTTTTAAATAGATTTGGTTTTGCAATAAGATATGATGAAGATAAATTAGAGTGGGGGGAATATTGAAAATGGAAAATATTACAATATATACAAAAATTGAGTTTTTAAATTTAAAAGAAAATTTAAAAACTAGCTTTTTTGATATCTTATCATCTTTGGAAAATAAAGATGAATTTATTGAAAATATAGATTTTGAATATGCAGAGGAACTTTTTTTATTTTCAAATGAAAACAGTTTTCCTTTTAAGACAATTGAATATTTAGTTAATAAAGTTTCTTTGATACAAAAAGATATTATAGTGTTGGCAAAATGTGAAGATGAAAACAATGATAATGGTACTGTTCTTTTTTATTGTGGAGGATATATGTGTAAGTTTGATATTGTTTTATATGATACAATAAAGGAGAGCTATAAAAAAATATTAGATATTGTTTGCAAAACATGAGATAAGCAAATTATATTCATAGATATTTAGTTAATGATGATTATAATTATTATAAACTAATCACAAATAAAGCTACAAATATTTAAGAATATAAGAAAAATTAGTTTAATTGTTTTAAAATGTATAATCATTTTGAAACAATTAGAAACAATAGAAAATAAAATTTATTTATTCCATAAAAAATATAACTTTTATTAGAAAAGTAAGAATAAATTAAAGATTATTTGATACAATTCTTGAACATATTTGGAACATAACTCCCAAATAATACACTCTTGTAAATCGAATTTGTGGCTATTTTTAATTATACGAGAGTGTTCCTACAAAACTTATTTATTATAAACCTCATCATATTTATTTTTTAAAATTTAACTTAATTGTTTCACGAAATATATTATTTATTTAAAAAATAATATTTATCTTATCAAATCAAAGAAATATAATTAAAAATTAGTTTTTTAGCTTTATTGATTAAAAGTTAATAGAAAATCAAAAAAACTTTTTATAGCAT
>CBFIGT010000227.1:0-1813 GCA_965662175.1 Arcobacter sp.
TTTTATTCTTGACCCATAGATCTAACTTCAACATCAACTTCAGGAGCTAAGTCAAGTTTCATTAATGAATCTACTGTATCAGGAGTTGCAGATACGATATCAATCATTCTTGAATGAACTCTGATTTCAAATTGCTCTCTTGAATCTTTATTAACGTGAGGACCTTTAAGAACTGTATATCTTCTGATTTTTGTTGGTAAAGGTATAGGACCTCTCAACTCAGCACCAGTTCTTTTAACAGCTTCAACAATTGAAGCAACACTTCTGTCTAAAACTCTGTGATCGTAAGCTTTAAGCTTTAATCTAATTTTTTCCATTTTTTTCCTTTAAAGAACTCATTAGATGTACAAAAATGCACTCTAACCATTTTTTATGGACGCGGATTATAACTCATTTTTTATTAAATGTCAACAATTATGGACTTTCTAATAAAAAATAGATTAATTTCTTTCCTTTTTAAAAGGATAATATCTATTTTAATGGATATTGTTTAAGTAAATTAGAAGTTTTCTAATAATAATTTGTTTTATATTTATTAAAGTACTATTTTATTAAAGTATTATCTATAAAAGGAAAAAAATGATTGAAAAAAAATATTTAATTAGTGAAGATAAAGATGGGTATTGTAGGTTTAATCACTTTGAAATAAGTGAAAAACTAGAATCAATATTAAATGATGACTTTTTTACATATGCAACAAAGGATTTCAAAAATAGTCAATATGTTAATCTTTTATACAAAAATAATTTTTTGGATAAATATGATATTGAGAAACAAGCTGAAGTTTTTCATTTATATATAAATAATGAAAAATTCAAAGAAAAGGTTTTTTTCATTTACTCTATGATTAATGAAAGTAAATATAAACAATTTGTAAATGAAGAAAAAGAAATTGAAAATCCAAATGATTTAACTATAAAATATAGTGTTATTGATTCTGAAAATACAAAAGTTTTAATGTATAATATAAGTATTGCAGATATTGCATTTGTATTTTAATAAAAAGAGAGTGTTATGCCAAATATTAAAGAAGAGTTAAAAGAGATTGTTGAAGTTACTATGATTCCTGAAGTTGAAGCTTATCTTGAAGATTTATTACTATTAATTGAGAAAAATGAAGCAAGTGATGATGATATGGATGCAATTAAAGAGATGGAGTCTTTTTTAGTTGAATTACAAAATATTGTTGAAGCTATCAATACAAATCAAATGAATGAACTCGAAGCAGCTCAAGTTTATGAAAAAATAATGGATTTATTAGATGAGAGTGAAGAATCACTTTCAGAACAAAATAATTAATATTTAATAAAAATTTTAAAGAGTTTTATCATTATTGATAAAACCCTGAAAAAAGTAAAATATCATCACTTGATTTATTATCTAAATCTTTTACAATTAACTCTTTTATTATACTTCCAATACTTGGAGCAAAAGTCATACCAAGCCAACCCAAGCCCATAGCATATACTAAATTATTATACTCTTCATCTCTTCCTATAAGAGGTATATCATTTGGAGTAAGAGGCCTAAAGCCTGTCCACTCTTTTATATCTTTCATCTCAAAAGGAGTAGTATATTTTTCAAAATTTGTTTTTATACTCTCTATTTGTTTTTTTACAATTTCAGTATTTGTAGAACCAAGTTCCAATTTTGATGTAAGTCTCACACTATCTCGTCTTGGTGTCATAACTATAAATAAATCAGAAAATAGAGTTGATGTTTTTGGTTTGAGATTTTCAGGCATATCAAAAGTTATACTATAACCTTTTGCAGGAGTCATCATTAAACTTTTTTGTCTTATATCAGCTAATAG
>CBFIGT010000228.1:0-1809 GCA_965662175.1 Arcobacter sp.
CATTGTGTCATATACCACAGGAAACTGAAACACTTGTGCTATATTTCTATTTGTTGTATCTGCAAAGGTAACATCCGTATCATCAAAAAGAATACTTCCCTCTGATGGAGTGATAATACCTGATATAATATTTAGTAATGTAGATTTCCCACAACCTGATGGTCCTAAAAGTGCATATGCAGCACCATCATCCCACTCATGATTTAGTGGTCTTAAAACATAGTCATCCTCTGCAGGATTGTTAACATAACTATGTGCTAAATTTGAAAGAGTTATTTTTGCCATTTTTATCTCCTCCCTCTATCTTTGCTCTACATAAGATGCAGTTTGAACTAAAGCACCATCTGTAGCAAAAATAAAAATATGACGTGTATCTAAATAAACTGATAAATCAGTATTATATTCCAAGTCATGAACCCCATGAACTAAACCAATCCAATTATCCTCATCATGATGCATATGTAAAAAAGTCTCTGATCCAGTGATTTCTGTAACATCTAAATGTGCTGAGAATTTTATTGCATTTGATGTATGATTGTTTAGCTCTAAATGATTTGGTCTAAAACCTGCTAAATATCTACCATCCTCTAACTTTTCTAATACACCAGTTACAGGTGCTTTTTCATCATTCCCATAATAGATGAAATCACCCTCTTTTTTAATATCTAAAAAGTTCATTGATGGATTTGAAAATACTTTTGCAGTTGTAGCATTATTTGGAGTATGATATACATTTGCAGTTTCACCAAACTGTGTAACATTACCTTCCCATAAGGTAGCAACATTACCTCCAAGTAATAAAGCCTCTTCTGGTTCTGTAGTTGCATATACAAATATTGCACCCGATTCTTCAAACATTTTAGGGATCTCTTCCCTTAGCTCTTCTCTTAATTTATAGTCTAAGTTTGCTAAGGGCTCATCTAATAATACTAAACCTGAACCTTTTACTAATGAACGAGCTAAGGCACATCTTTGTTGTTGTCCACCTGATAATTCAAGAGGCTTTCTATCTAGCATATTTTCAAGTCTCATTAGCTTAGCTGTTTTTTCAACCTCTTTTTTTATAAAGGCTTCATCTTTTTTCATTACTCTAAGAGGTGCAGCAATATTATCATATACGCTCATTGATGGATAGTTAATAAACTGTTGATAAACCATTGCCACTTTTCTATCTTGTACTCTCATACCCGTTACATCATCACCCTGCCACAATATCCTACCTGTTGTAGGAACATCTAATCCAGCCATGATTCTCATTAACGTAGTTTTCCCTGATAAAGTACGCCCAAGAAGTACATTCATAGTACCCTTTTTTAGTGTTAGGTTTGTATTGTGAATATGTACTTGACCGTTTACACTCATGGATACATCTTTTAATTCTAAAGACATTATCTTTACTCCCTTTATAAATATATATATATGTAGTATAATAAGAAACCATGATATTAACATGAGACTTATATGAAATTAACATATATTTTACAAAACTCTTCAATTTTGTTACATCATAACATTATAATGATAAGTTTAATAGTGTCGTATAGAATTTTAAACTTAGCTTAAAATCTTATTGTGTTTTTGTAAATTGTAAATATTTCTTCGTTTTTTAAAGCGTAACATTAAAATAGCATTACCATTTAATGGGGTTTACTGGAGTTAAGCTTATTTTTTAATTAAAAATTATAATTAGTTAAACTAAAATCTTAAAAAAAATTACTTAAAAAAATGAGTCTCCTGTTTTGTGCGATAAGGCACACAAATAATTTTCTAATTTTTTATAGCATCTAAGATTTGTTTTTGTATGTCTGA
>CBFIGT010000229.1:0-1776 GCA_965662175.1 Arcobacter sp.
TTGTAGAAGAAAAGCTAGTGTTGAAGAGATAGCTGAATATACAAAACTTTATAAACAAATGAGAGAAAAAGAGTAAAACCTATTTATGTGAAATACTCTTTTGCATAAGTTCACCTGCTTCATTCATATAATAAGCAGCTCCAAATCCTAAAACTAGTGATTTCTCTTTTGGTGTAAGTTCTATGATTTTAAAATCAGCCATTTTTCTTATAAAAGCTAGAGTTTCACCATATCTTTTGTCAAACATTTCAAAATATTTTTCTCCCTCAACTACTTTGCAAGTTGAAGAAAAATATAATCTTTTTCTAGCAAAAATATGTGAAGCATCTTTTTCATCCTCTATTATAAAAACATGGGCTTTTTTATTTGTTTCTATATTTTTGTAATGGGGCATTGAAGAGCTCATTACAACATAAAATTTATTTTCATTTTCAATAAATGGAGAATAACTTGTTAATGGATCATTTTCACTATTTGAACTTGATAGTATAAGTGAAAATTTATCTTGGGGAAATTTCTTAAAACTCTCTATAACTTCATCATTTGTATATTTTTTCATAATTAACCTTTGATGAGATTATATATTGTAAAGATTAAAATAAATTAAAAAGGTTATTTTAGTAGAATTACGAAATTGAAAGGTCAAGATGAAACATTTTAAAAATGAAAGTTTAATTGATATTGTAGAATATTTAGATAATGAAGTTAATAGTATAAAGACTCATAGTGTAGTTGAGTTTCAAGTTTTAAACCCAGATATAAGTTATAATCTTTATTCGGGTGAGTGTATTAAAATAGAGCAAGAAGAGTATATTTATAGGTCTTATAACTCTTGGATTAATTTAGCTCAATATCTATTTTGTAAAATGTTAACACCTAAAATAGTTTCAGATGAATTTGTTCTTCTAAGATTTTTAAAACTTGATAAAAAAGACTCTTTTCACAAAAGTAAATTATTACAAGATGAAAAATATGGTGTGGAGTCTGAATTTATTAGAATAAATAAAAATGATGAAAGCTCTTTTTTAACCACTTATTTAAAAGCTTTAAAAAGTGTTGATATAAAAAATAAAAAAAGAGTTTTAAATTTAGGTATAAATAAAGCCGATGAGTTTGAAGTAATTAAAAAGATAACAAATAGTAGTAATATAGGGTTTGTAGGTGTTGATTTTTGTGAATCTGCAATTAATATAGCAAAAACTAGATTTGAAAGTTCAAACTTTACATTTTATAAAGAAGATATAAACAAAATTGATAGTTTAAATTTAGGCAAATTTGATTTGATTATTAGTGTTGGGACATTACAAAGTACAACATTAGATTTTAAACCATTTTTTATGTCATTAGTCCAAAACTATTTAGAAGATAAGGGTTCTATTATTTTGGGCTTTCCCAACTGTAGATGGATTGATGGGGAGATGATTTATGGGGCAATGGCTCCAAATTATGCTTATTCTGAATTATCAATTCTTTTTAATGATGTGATATTTTGTAAAAAATATTTACAACAAAAAAAATATAGAGTTACTATTACAGGTAAAGATTATATATTTTTAACAGCAACTTCCATAAAAAAATAAAGGTTTATATTGAAGAGTTTATTATTAATTAGTTTGTTTATTTTCAATATTTTATTAGCTGAAGATTTTAATAAAATAAAAGAAGTATCTTTATTTAAAAGCTATCTGAGTGAAAAATATAAGTTTAATGAGGAGGAGTTAAGTGCTTTATTTGCAAATGTTGATGTTCAAGATGACTCCTTGTGGTTTTATAATA
>CBFIGT010000230.1:0-1707 GCA_965662175.1 Arcobacter sp.
ATCTAGTGTCTCAATGCCTTTGTTTAATTTAGCAACATATTTCAGCGTTCCATCAACACAAGCAATTGCGTGTTTTCCTTTTTCTTGATACAAACTTGATAATTGAGTTGTTTTAGAAGTAATAAGGGCATTTTTATTTTTAATAAATTCAGCTTGTTTGTTTGCAAACTCTACAAGCTGTTTACTACTCTCTTTAATAGTCTCTAAATCTTTACTTGCAGTTGTAGGTAAATTTTCCACATTAGAGCTATTTTGATTATTACTAACGCTAGAAAGGAGAGCAGTTATATTTCTTCCATCTTCATCTACATAGCCTTTTTGAATTTCCAGTCTTAAAGTATCAAGTTGTCTAACAATCTTATTAATTTCTTTATCTCTACTATTTTCAGCCTCTTCTAAAGAGACTAAAACAAAATCTTCTATAAAATCATCAGTTAAAATTCTAATTGTTTTATTATAATTCCATAAAGGGTGAGGAGCTAATTCGATTGAGTGTAAATTACCATCAATTATATTTAAAGACTGAATTAATAAAATTTCATCAATGTTGATAGCTCCAACTCCTTTTATATTGTGATTAATAATACATTTCCAGTATTGACCTGATTTGATTTCAATAAAGTTTTCATCTTTTAAATCATTTGTTATAGTTAATTCATTAGACATTTTTTTAATTTCCTCTTTTTAATACTTATTTATATTGTTGCAGTTCAACAATTCCCAAATTTTCTAGTAATAATTGCTTCAATCATATATTTCTTTTGTAAAACCTCTTTTTCTATTGGTTGTCCTATATTGATTATCTTATCATCTTCTATAAAGCCTAATCCCAACGCTCTATTAGGAGCAGAACTAATAGTTAGGGTGTCTTGAAATATTTTTTTTGTTTCACTATGATTGTCATTATCTCTTGAATACGGCATATAATAAATATATACTATGTTAGCTTTTTTATATGGCTTTATTTTATCTAATAGTTTTTTGTATTCTATTGAGGCTATTCTCATAGCATTTTTAATGGCTTTTCCATATCTAATTAAAGTACCTCTATGCCATTTTTTAGTTACATTTCTTGAATAGTGCTTTCCAATTAACCTAGCAATATATCCATTTTCTATTAATTCAATTTCATATTTAAAATTAAAAACCAAATCATTTTGATTACCTGATGAGGTATTTATATTGCTGATGTATTCTTTGTAATCTTTTGTACTCATACTTAAAATGCTTTTTTGCTTTTTTGCTTTTGGTTTTACTATGTTCTTATATTCACTTGCAGATAGTGAGCCATTAATATTAGCTAGTTTTAAAAGCTTTTTTTGTTGGTGTTTGCTAATTTTTATCATAATAAAAGCCTTATATTTTTAATTGACATTTTTTATATATTAACAGTATATCAAAATATAAATATATTGTCAATACTTTTGCATAGCATAATTAAGATATTCTTTTAAAAAGTTACTTACTTTGATGATTTTATATAGAACTGAAAACTAACAAAAGTTACTTACTTTGAGCTAGAAGCACCATAAAATCGAACTTTTTTAAATACTAATTATACTTACTTTTATGTTTTATATTTTGTGTTTTAAATAATGTTTTTATTTATGTTTTTACTGGAAGCCTATCTATGGGTTTTAAATATAATGATATTCTTTGTGAATCTATAATATTCTTTTAAAAAGTTACTTACTTTGATGATTTTAT
>CBFIGT010000231.1:0-1682 GCA_965662175.1 Arcobacter sp.
AGTATTTCTTGACTAATATCGGGTATATTTTCACTATCACTTGATATATTATCTCTTGGTTTATTATCTTCTTTTGCATTTGTGATAATTTTATCTAATGAACTTAAATTTATACTTGTTTCTTTAACTATATCATCTTTAATTATAGGCTTTTCTTCTAAATCAATAGTGTCTATATTTTCATATAAGTTATCAATATCAAGACCTTTTTCTTTGTCAACTAGCTTAATCAATTCAGTATATTTTCTTTCGCTATTGTCAATTAATGTAAGCTCGTCAAAAAGCTTTCTATGCTCTTCTATTGATTTTTTGGAAGTATTATATCTTTCAATAATGGTATCTTGGTTCACATAATGCCCTATATTTTTTTCAAATCTTTCATATACATTGTTTATATTAATTTGAACATTTTTTGTATGTAAAAAATATCCAATAATATTATAGTCATTTTTTTTAAACTCATCAATAATTGCTACACTACTAAAGTGACTATTGTTTGTAAAAAGACTTTCGAATATTAAATTTTTTCCCTCTTTTAGAGAATCAGATATTTTCTTAAAAGCTTCGACATTTGCTCTTGAGTTTGCTTGGGTTTGAGAATAGCCTTGTTCTTGTAGTTGATAAGATATTAAGTCACTATTAATATATACTGTATCATTTGGAAGTTTGTTTTTTAAATGATAGTTGTAATATGTTGTTTTTCCACTACCATTAGCACCCATTATCAAATAAAGATTTTTAGCCATAATTAGCCCTTTTTGATTCCATATTGTTCATACCAATTGGTGTTTGATAACACAATAAAATTTTCCTCATTCTTTAGAGAATTTAGAAACTCATCATTTGGAAACTTATTCAATAACTCTTTAAATGTCTTTTGAATAAACCTAGAGTGTTCTTTTATATATTGAGGGGTAGGGTCTAAAAAAGATAGGTCATTAATGCCTTTTTCTTTTAACTCTTTTTCTTCTTCTAAGCTTATAAAGTCAAGAACTGTATAGGTTCTATCTTCACCAGTTCTTACTCTTTTACTATCCATGAATGATAAGTATTCTTCTCTATTGTATACCTCTTTTAATTCACTATGTTGTATCATTTTTTAATATTCCTCTACATATTTATTATACTACTTTGAGCTTGTATATTCTCTTGTTTAGTATCTTCTTTAATTACATTATCTTCTCTTGGGTCTTTATTTTCTCTGTCTTTAGCATTGGAAGATATATTGTATATATCATTTAAACTTATTATCTCTTTTATTTTTTCATTTGTTTCAATCTTACCATATTCTTGTAAATTAGAGACTGTTACTTCATAATTAATTTTATTGTCTAATTCAACATCATCTAAATATTTTAATAAAAAATCAGGCATTTCATCTTTTGCATATTGTGGTCTATATCTAATATATATTGGTATAGTTTCTATTCCAATTGCATCACAATAAAATGCTCTATGAAAACCCTCTTGACCGAAGTAGATATCTTCTTGACTATCTCTACCTCCATAGGCTAGATAAGGTGAATCAACCAAAGCTCCCGTTTTTAAATATTTTTTCAGTTCTACTATTTTAGTATTAGAGACTTTATGTTCGGGTTTTTTATCTAAAACAGCCTTTACATAATCTCTTGGCTTAATGTAAATTTTCTTTGCTACTAAACCATCTTTGTTCTCCTTAAAAT
>CBFIGT010000232.1:0-1681 GCA_965662175.1 Arcobacter sp.
TCTGACACTCTTCCCCAAGCTCCACGCCTTTTTCTTCTAGCTTCTCTTTTACATTATGAATACATTGTATACCAAACTTATGTTCAGAGATAATCTCCTCAAGTTTAGATACAACATCTTTTACACTTTTGCTACTTTTTTCTATGTATACCATTTTATCTTCTTACCTATTTTTATAATATTGTTCATTTCCATAGCCATAACCATAACTTGAGCCATAACCATATCCATATTTTGAACCTATTTCTACACCATTTAGTATCATACCTACGTGATTGTTATGATACTCTTTTGCCATACGATCTAGGTTTTTTACAAACTCTTTTCTTGTATAGTTTGCTCTTACTACCATAAATGAAATATCAGAATAGTTCATCAAAATAGCTGCATCTGTTACAAGTCCTACAGGTGGTGTATCTAAGATTACATAATCATATTTTGATTCTAGTAGAGTGATTAACTCTTTCATATTATCACCTAATAAAAGTTCAGATGGATTTGGTGGTAGTGGTCCTCTTGTGATTACACTTACATTATCTACTTTTGTTTCCATAATCACATCTTCTAAACTATTTTGTCCTGTAAGGTAGTTACTCATACCAATCTTATTTGTAACATTAAACTCTAAATGAATATTTGCTTTTCTTAGGTCAAGGTCTAGTATAATAACTTTTTTACCAGCTTGTCCTAATACATCAGCTAGTTTTGCTGCCATAGTTGTTTTACCCTCACCTGATACAGATGATGTGATTGCTATGACATTGTTTTTTTCATTTTTAGGTAAAAACTGCAAGTTTGTACGAATATTTCTAAAGGCCTCCATATATACGGCATTTGTCTTTTTAGATTTATTTTCAGGTACAACTCCATATATAGGTATAGAAGTATATTTTTCCACATCTTCACTATTTTTGATAGTATTATCAAAAAACTCTCTAGCAAAAGTATAAGCAAGTCCAACAATAAGTCCTAAGATAAATCCAACTGCCACTATCATAGCTCTTTTTGGTTTTATTGGATATCTATTATCCATAGCTTCATCTAAAACTCTAGAGTTAGATACTGTTGAAGACATAGCGATAGCTGTTTCTGCTCTTTTTTCTAGTAAATATGAATAAATCTTTTCATTTACATTAAAATATCTAGCTAATCTTGTTAGCTCTCTTTCTTGTTTTGGAAGATTTTCTAATGATCTTGTATATTTAGCAATAACTTTTTTAATAGACTCTTTTCTCTCTTTGATTTGTCTAAGGTTACTTGTAAGTGTATCTTTTATAGACCTTCTCATAGAGGCAATTGTTTGGTCAAGTTTTTGAATATCAGGGTGCATCTCTGTATAATCTATAAGCAAAGTTGCTTTTTGTCTAGCCATCTCTTGTAGAGTTAATACAAGCTTACCTAAACTAGTATCTGCAAAATTTACAGCCCCAACAGTTAAACCTGATAAATCTCTATTTTGAAGAATATATTGTTGTAAATTTGCAAGAATATTCTCTTCTATCTCAAGCTCTTGTAGGTTTGTTTCATATTTTGTGATTTGCTCTGATGTTAAAGAAGCTTTTCCAACTAAATCAACTACAACATTCTCTTCTTTAAAAGTCTCAAGATTTTTCTCAGATTTTTTAAGTCTTGTATTTATAGCATCAAGTTGTTCATCGATAAAATCAAGAGTTAATTTTGA
>CBFIGT010000233.1:0-1653 GCA_965662175.1 Arcobacter sp.
ATTGGACTTGTTGATGATAAGATGTTAAAAGACTTCTTTAAATATGCTGTTGTTATTATATTTATTGTTGCATCACTTTTAACTCCTCCTGATGTTTTAACACAGTTTTTAATGGCAGGACCACTTATTTTCCTTTATATTGTTTCAATTTATATTGCAAAAGTATTTAATCCACATGATGCCTCTTTAGATGATGAAGAGTAATTTAGATCCCCTTAAAACTTCTAGCTATGACTACTTTTTACCAAAAGAGCTTATAGCTAGTAAGCCTGTACATCCAGCTGATAGTGCTAAACTTTTAGTTTATGATAGAAAAAGTGATACCATAACGCATACAACTTTCAAACATCTTCTAGATTTTTTACCAAATGATTTAAATATATATTTAAATGATACAAAAGTTATAAAAGCTAGAATTTATGGGAAAAAAGAGAGTGGTGGAAAAGTTGAACTACTTTTTAATAAACCACTTTTTATGAATAGATATCAAGTTATGATTAAAGGTAAAGTTCAAGAAAAAAGTAAACTATATTTTGATGATAATTTAATAGCTGAAGTTCTTGAATTAAATGAAGATGGTACAAGAGTTGTAAAATTTTTCCAAAACAGTAAACAACTTGAATTTATGGAATTAATAGAAATTTTAAATAAAATAGGACATCTTCCCCTTCCCCATTATATGAATAGGGAAGATGAAAAAGAGGATGAAAAAGATTATCAAACTCTATTTGCTAAAAACTATGGAGCAGTTGCAGCGCCAACAGCCTCACTTCATTTTACAGATGAACTTTTAGAAAAATTGCATAATCAACATAATATAAACTATTTAACACTTCATGTGGGAGCTGGTACTTTTAAACCTGTTGATGCTGAAGATATTTTAGAACACCCTATGCATAGTGAATATTTTGAAGTTCCAAATGAGAGTATAAAAGCTTTAAAAGAAGAAAAAAACACACTTGCAGTTGGTACAACAGTTACTAGAACGCTAGAGTATTTTGCAAGAACAAACAAAATACAAGGTGAATGTGATTTGTTTTTAAATCCAGCTAATAAACCAATAAAAGTAGACCATTTACTTACAAACTTTCATTTACCAAAATCAACACTTATAATGTTAATAGCCTCATTTGTAGGACTTGAAAAAACATTAGAGATATATGAAACCGCTGTAAAAGAAAAATATAGATTTTTCTCTTATGGTGATGGTATGCTAATAATATAATAAAGGAAACTCTTAATGCCAAAATACGTACTATTTGATACAGAAACAACAGGAAACCAAGAAGAAGATAGAATCATACAAGTGGGAGCTATGATAGTTGATGCTAAAGCACCTATTGAGATTTATGATGAATTATGTTTTAGTGATGTTGAAATAAAACTTGAAGCAATGGAAGTTCATAATATTACTCCTGATTTAATAATTGGAAAACCAGAAGCTACACAAACTAAATTTTATCAAAAACTACAAGAGTATAATAATCCATCAAACTATCTTATTGCCCATAATATTAGCTTTGATTTAGGAATGATAAAAAAAGAGGGTTTTGAAAATAAATATCAACTTTTGGATACCCTAAGATGTGCCCAACACCTTTTTCCTGAGCTTCCTTACCATAGACTACAATACTTAAGATATGCCCTTGATAT
>CBFIGT010000234.1:0-1625 GCA_965662175.1 Arcobacter sp.
ATATAGTTATTATTGAATCAAAAGTTGAAAAAATAAATAACTATTTACAATATATGTCTATGACTATTGATGATTTTAAAGATTTTTATGAAGATGGAAAACAGTATGAGTATACAAACTTAGTTGATTTAGTAAAAAAAGCAAATGAACTATTTGAAGCTTCCTATTTATCTTTAAATATAGAGATTGAAATAATTAAAAAAGAGTTAAATAGTATTCATATAAATAAAAATCAACTTATTCAAGTGGTTTTAAATATTATTAACAATGCAAGGGAAGCTTTCCTTGAAAATAGTATAAAAAATCCAAAAATCACTATAGATTTTGAAGAAACAGAATTAACACAAACAATAAGAATAATTGATAATGCAGGGGGAATTCCTCCCCAAATAAAAGATAAAATATTTGAACCATATTTTACAACAAAACAGAACTTTAATGGCACAGGTCTTGGTTTATATTTATGTAAATTAATAATAGAAAATAATAATTATGGTGAAATAATTGTAAAAGATTTAGAGGGTGGAAGTTGTTTTGAAATAGTTATAAAAATGTAAATCTTTTTAAGATTTACATTTTATATATGATTCATTTAATTTAGAGTATAAAATCTCAAAACTTACATCTTCAAGAGTTTCAAGAATCTCAACCATTACAACATTATCTTCTTTTCCATTCCATATTTTAATGTATGTACCCTCTTTATAGCCGTTATCTTGTCTAAACTTATTTAAACAATTTTTACCAATATATAGTTTTTGTAACCAAGTAAATGATAATCCAGAGATTTTACAACATCTAAAATATTGGTCAATAAATCTCTCTATTCCTGAAAAAGATGGCATATTTCCTGTTTGAATTGCTAAAGAGATATATGATAATTTTTCAGCCTCTTTTACCATCAATTTTACATCAATATCTTCAGATGCTTCATAAATACAATGTGTATTTACCAAAGATACAGCTTTTGGTATATTTGTTTCTTGAAGAATATAAGACATTAAAAAATGCCAAATATCAACCAACTCTACATGAATATTATTCATATCAGGCTCTGCATTAATATTTTTCCAATGTTTCCATGGAGTTGACTCAATTAGCTCTGAAACTTCCATATGAATACATCTTAACCAATTAATCTCTTTACCAAATTTATTAGTTCCTAATTCCCAATTCAAACCATTTGTAGAATCATTTAACTCTTTTTGTAATACAAACATCTCTTCTAATTTATGGGGAAAACTAGATGCCTCTTCTAATAGTGTTGCAAGGGGTAAACACTCTTCAACCAAACTATCTAATCCAGTATTTTCAGGAAGATTTTCATCCCCTTTTAAAAGATGTACAATTAATGAAACTGTATAAGGAATTAAATCTTTTTCTTCCCATTTTAAAACCTCAGATGGTGTAACACCAATATATTTAGCAAAATCATCAATACTATGGAATCCCAATGATTTTGTGCTAATCTTTAACTCTTCATATAACAATATAATTCTCCTATTTTAATGGTAATAAAATTCTAAATAACGCACCGTTTTTAGTATTCTCAACACTTAATTTTCCTTGGCAATGCTCTTCAATAATTGTTTTACTCATATATAAACCAAGGCCTGTACCATTTT
>CBFIGT010000235.1:0-1601 GCA_965662175.1 Arcobacter sp.
CAAGTGATTTATTTTTTTAAATATTCTAGTCTAATGGAGTATTTGTTTTTTTGAATGGAATTACATATATCCTCTGAATGTATCTCTGTAGGCATTTTTAGCTTTAGTCATTTCAATATTTGCGTACCTAATTGTTGAGCTTATATTTTGATGCCCTAAAATTTTTGCTGTAATTTCAAGAGAGTATCCCTTATTAATTAATAAAAATCCACATAAATGTCTTAATGAGTGTATGTTAAAATCAGGCATTTCTAAGTCCAACCTCAACTTTGAATGAACTCTAAAAAATGAAGTGTACCTTATGGGCAATTTAGTATTAGGGTTTTCAAATACATATATAGAGTTTGGGCTTATTTTTCTTAGTTCCAATAATTGTCTAATTTGAAAATCTTCTAAATAGAAATATTGATTCTTTCTATTTTTTGTTGATTTATAATCAAGGTGATAAATTTTTTGAGTAAAGTCTATATCAGTCCAACGAATCTGTAGGCACTCACCAATCCTGCGTCCATGTAATAGCATATAATATAAAGTCTTATATAATACACTACTTATATTGTTTATATATTCAATTAATTTTTTAACATCCTTTTTGCTCATTGAAAAATATTTTTTATTGTCATATTTTGGCAATACAAGATTTGATGCGATATTGTGTTTTACTACACCATCATCTTGTAGATATTTATAAAACTTTTTAAATGAAGATACAATTTTTTCAACTGTTGCAGGTCTCCTATATTCAAGTAGTGAATTAATATAAACTTGTAAACTTGTGATTGTAATGTTTCTTACGTCTTTATTTTTAAAGTCTTTGCTGATATACTGGTTATAGATAGACTGAATATTGTCTGATGTATTTTTAGCTAGATATGGTTTCCTAAATTTCATAAACTTTTCAAATAAGCTAGTTGTCTCATATTCAGATGGGCTGTTTATCTCTAATGCTCTACAAAGTTCTAAACTTGAAATTAAATTTTGTCTGATTTTAAATGCCTCAAAGGGACTCATACCATCTTTTTCATAGCCAACTATTTGGGTTCTTGTTTTTTTATTAATAGTGTATCTTGCAATATAGGCAATTCCTAGTTTTGTACTTTTAGAGTATATTCCTTTATATTCACTCTTAATTGAATTGCTAAGAATTGATTCACTCATTTAACAAAACCTTGTTACTAAAATTAAAAACATTGCGTTAAATAAGTTCTTTCATGTCTATATCAAGAACAAGAGATATTTTATATAATTGACCTATACTAAAATGATGATGATTTTTGTAGCATATTTCAGAATTTGAAATTGAAGATACGGATTTAAAATTCAAAAGTCGTGCTAGTTCTAGTTGAGAAATACCTTTTTCTCTTCTCTTGTTACAAACATTTGTTCCAACTTTCTTATAAAATTCTTGAGTTAATTTTTCCAACATATCTTCATTGTATTCCATGGTTCAAATTCTATTTAAAAATAGCATTAATAACAATCGCTATATAGCGTTATTTATTATTCTTGTTACCTTTTAGTATGAAATATCCTTAATAAACAAACAAAACTTATCAAGTCTGACTTAATCAAGGGAAGTATTAGTAATTTGCTCGATTAAG
>CBFIGT010000236.1:0-1555 GCA_965662175.1 Arcobacter sp.
TAATGGACCTATAAAACTATTATCACTAAACTCATTTTGATCAGTAATATATAAAAATTTTTGCATAAATAACTCCTACTAATAAATTTTGTATAATTACAAGTAAAGAGATAAGTAAGATGATCACATTTTTAATAGATCAATGATAGAACTTTTAATGAAGTTTTATTAAATCTCCAAGGAGTCTATCACTTACTTCAAATCCCAATAGGTTGATTAAGCTTAGAGCTTCTGTCATTATGGAGATAGGATAAAAGTAAGGTTACTTATCTGTTTACTTGTAAAAATAACATTTGTAAAGGTATTTGTGATGTATAAACAATTCATAGGAATAGATATTTCTAAAGATAGCTTTGATTTAACACTACTTGAAAGTAGTGGTGAGATTAAACTAGAAGTAAAGCTTACGATGGATAGAGATGGATTTGATACTTTATTAGAGTATCTATTATCTTATTCTAAAGAAGAGCTTTTAATAGCAATGGAAGCTACTGGTATTTATCATTTACCATTATTGTCTTTTTTACTAGAAAATGGTTTTAAAAGTGTAGTGATTAATCCAATACTCATAAAGAGTTTTATAGGTTCAACCACACTTAGAAAAACTAAAAATGATAAAAAAGATGCAGCTTCAATTGCTTTATTTAGTTTAAAATCATATCAGTCATTACATCTAGCAACAACAGATATTATTGAAAATATCAGACCACTTATCCGTGAGAGAGAAAATCTCTCAAAAGATATAGCTAGATTAAAAACTGAAATAAAAGCTAATTTAGTGCAATTATTCCCTGAATTGTTAAAGAACACAAATATATTTACAAAGAGCATTTTAAATCTGCTCCTTAAAGCTCCTAGCCGTAAAGCAATTAGGAACTTAAAGGAAAAGACAATCCAACGAATACTAGATGATACTAGTGGCAATAAAGTCAAAATTACTGCTAAGGATATATTAGCCTTAGCTAAATCATCTATTGCTGTTCACGATAAATATCTCGAAAAGGTTTTAACTTCTAAAATTAGAAGATTAATAGCTATTCAAGATGAATTATCTATTCTAGATTCAGAGTTGGAAAACTCTTTAGAAGATACTGACATCAATGATGATATTGATATATTACAATCGATACCAGGTGTTGGTACAGTAACTTCTAAAAACTTTATGGTTGAAGTATCATCTGTCAATAAGTTTAATTCCGTAAAGCAACTCTGTGCTTTTATTGGAATTGACCCATCAGTTAGACAAAGTGGTACTTCAATCAACTATAGAGGCAAAATCTCAAAAAGAGGTAATGCAAACCTTAGAAGAACTATTTGGCAAATGGCAATAGGTACAATCAGGTCATGTGAAAAATTTAATAACTATTTCTCTAAAAAAAGAGAAGAAGGTAAAAAATTCAAACAAGCTGTTATTGCCGTTGCAAATAAACTTCTAAAAACAATATTTGTTATGTTAAAGAACAAAAGCAAATTTGATGAAAATTTAGCTTTAGGTGTTTCTAAATGAAACTAGTAAATCTTTGTTTTTAGTTAGGTTTCTTTATAGTTGACTCCT
>CBFIGT010000237.1:0-1546 GCA_965662175.1 Arcobacter sp.
CAATTTTTCCAAAATCTACTATTTTTTTGTTTTTTTCATCATAATAAACAGCATAAATTGCATATGTCTCACTAACAAATGTTCTTAAAGCTTCATAAAGCATCTCTTCTAAAATCAAAGAGTTCCCAATTGAACTATAACATTTATAAGTAATCGATAATTGTTGAACTAACATAAAACTCCCACAACACATGTTTTGTTATAAAAATTAATATACTCATTACCACTATTTGATATTTCACCTAAAGTTAAAGCTCCAAATAGTTTTTTATCTGGAATCTCATTTTTAATATTTAAAATCTCTTGTTTATACTCATCTTTCAAAAATATAGAACGTGATATACAATCAAAAACTAAAACATTTTCAAAATCTTTATCAGTTTTATTTAAGACTTTAACTATAGCTGTTTTAGCTGATGCAATTAATCTACTTTTTTCACCTTTTAAGATATTTATTGTAGCATTTTGTTCAATATCCCCAACTAAAATTAAATTATTGTTTTCATCTAGTGCAATTGGGTAACGAACCACAATCTCTTTATTAAACTTAACTATTCCCAAAGGATAAGATTTTGCAATATCAAAAAAATTATCATCAGTAAAAGTTAGACCACTATCTTTTTCAACAATATTTTTGTAAACATCAAAAGCATTTTTAAAGTTTAATGACTTTAAAATATTTTTATTTGAACTTGAAACTAAAAAAGGTCCCTCTAAATATTCCCAACCATTTTCTACACCAACTTTTATCTCATTTTTATGGGAAACTATTAAAGCTGCATTTTGAAAAATACCTCTTCTTGAGAAAATCACTGGTTCTTGTTTTAGTGTCATTTTACCAGCACCTGAACCAATAAGCTGTGATTCTTCAGGTAAAATTTTAAAAATTGTTTCTAAAAAATATGTTATATTTGAACTTAAACCATCTAATATAATAGTAAAAGAGTTTTTATCTTGGAATTTTGTTTTCTCAATACTAAAATTTCCAATATCTTCTATCAAATCTATAGTTGAACCAGAAACAATCTCAGCTGTAATAATAAAATTATTATAATTATTCTCTTCATAAATTACCTCAGGTACAATTGCTCCATGAAAATTTATACCTGTTTGTAATAATTTATCAAAATTAAAATCACTATATTCAGCAACTAAGATAAATAATTGCATATCGCTATTTTTATACTCATTAATCAAAGCATCTAAGTTTTTATGTAGTTTTATATTTTTCATTCTAGTTCCTTTTTTAAATTATATTATTATATTTTATATTTTTAACACAAAAGTATCAAATAAACTAATCTTTATAAATATTGTTTATTTCAATAAACTCATCAAAACTGCTTAAAAAAGTTCTTGTTAAAAAAGGGTCAAACTGCTTCCCTGATTCATCATGGAAATATTTTTTAACATCTTCAATCTCCCAAGCTTTTTTATAACAACGTTTACTTATTAAAGCATCAAAAACATCAGAAATGGCTATAATTCTACCATAAATATGTATATCCTCACCCTTTAATCCCCTAGGGTATCCACTTCCGTCCCA
>CBFIGT010000238.1:0-1514 GCA_965662175.1 Arcobacter sp.
TTAGTAATCCAAAGGTTATTCTGTTTTATCTTGGTTTTTTACCAACTTTTGTAAATTTACAAACCCTAAGTGTAAGTGATATTCTTATCATATCTTTTATAGTTACTTTTGTACTTGCTTCTGTTATGCTTTTTTATGCATATAGTGCAAGTGGAGCTAGAAATCTATTTAAAAGTAAAAGTTCAAAAAGAAAAATGAATCTCTTGGCTGGTTCGGTGATGATAAGTGCAGGTGCTGCTTTACTTGTAAAAAATTAAAATTTAATTTTGATATTTAGTAAATAAAAATAGTCCTGAGAAAATAAGTATTAATCCAATTAAAGAAATAGAGTTTAAAGAGCTATTTCCAATAAATAGTAAACTTCCTAAAAATGCAAATATAACTTCACTAGCTTGAGTTGAGTCAACAGCTGCTATTTGGCTAGAGTTTTTTGCCATATTTCTTGCATATAAAAATATAGATGTGGCACAAACTCCTGAAAATAAAGCTACTAATGATGTATTTATTACTTGAGAAACAGTTGGTGTTTGGGGTTGGATTATTGCAATTAATATAAACCATAAGGGCAATGAACCAAGAGTTAATAAAAATACTTTATTAAAAGCATTCTCTAAAAGTTTTGATTTTATTTGTGGTACATTTTTATGATTTCCATTTTTTGCTTCCCATACAAGTTGGTTTCCCAAAGGATAACAAAAAGAGGCTAGTAAAATTGGAATTCCTCCCATTAATAAAGCTTTTAAATCAAAAGTTTCCATATGAGATAGATTTACTAAACAAACCCCTAAAAAGATTACAAAAGAGAAAAACCAAATCTTTTTAGGAAACTTTTTACCAAAAAACATAAGTACAAAAAGAGTAGCCACAACAGTAAACTGCCAAGTTGAAGCTATAACCCAAGAGGGTGAAAAATCAGCACTAAAACAAATCAAAGCATAAAAAAAACCAAAACCAATTGTTCCACTAATTGTCCAAAAAATATAATTACTTATAAATAGTTTGCAAACATCAGCTACTCTTTTTATTCCACCTTGAAATATCAAAATTAAAAGCAAAAACAAAATCATAAAAAAATATCTCAAAGTAGCTGACCAAAGCCAATGTCCACCTGAAACACTCATAAGCTCATTTAATACAAATGTAGTACTAAAAAAAGCACCTGAGATTATTCCTAAGATTATAAGTTTAAACATTTAAATTTTTAGTATCATTATTTATTAACTACTCTTTTAGAGGTATCATAAACCATTTCATAATAGTTATTACTATTAAACTCAAACTCTTGAATAACATCAAGTCCAAGTTTTCTTTTATGTGCTGCGTATGACCTCTCATTTATTTTATTTACAAAGGTTACTAAAATAGGATATCTTTTTGACATAGATTCCAAAGCAAAATCAAAAAGTTTTTCCAATAATCCTGTTCCCCTTACACTTTTATCTATACAAACAGGTCCATATTGGTATGAGTTATTTATACTTAATGTTTGACCCAAATATTTCAAATTTGGTAAA
>CBFIGT010000239.1:0-1513 GCA_965662175.1 Arcobacter sp.
ATTATCTTTTTGCCACATAGATATAGACTCCCACTTACTATCCATACCGTTAAAACTTTTCACATAAGAATAATAAAAAGCACGATTTGTTTTTTTGTTATGTATCTCAATACACTCATTCTTTCTAACGTGACTTCTATAATGAGAAGTTTTTGCAAGTCCGTTTGAACTAATATCTTTTCCACAATAAAAACATTTATGTCTAGTGTATGTTATTTGACCACCCATCTCTAACTCCTTTATTGCTAAGTGACTCTATTAAAATCACTCCACTATTAGCTCTAAATAGTATTCTTTCGCTTCATCTGTAAATGCAATCCTTAAATCACAAGTTATTTCATAAGCATCACCAATTATACCTTTTTCATAGACAAAGTCATAGTAATTATCACCAAAAAATATCAGCCATAACCTCACCTTGTATTTCATCAAAAATATCATCAAAAATATCAGGATATTTTTCTCCACAAACTTCTGTCAAATAACCATCTTTTGTGTTTTCTTCTTTAAATTCATTCAAAAAAGCATTTGATTTTTGTATCATCAGGTTTCTTGCTTTATCTACTAAATTTTCACTATTTGTCATGGGTAGCCCTTTTTTTATTTTTCTTTGCAAAGCAAAGGCTACTTGTTCAGTAGTTTACAAGAGTTTCCTCAATCGAGCCTATTTAAACAAATAGACTCTCAAAGGGAACTTTATAGCATAAAATTATGCAGATTTCTTTTCATTCAATGGATGCACCTAGCCAAACATTGCTCACATTATCACACAATTCCATTTCGCACCTCTTTATTATATTTTTTTTATTTCCATTCAAGAAAATATTTTTCTTGAATTTCTTGTGGTAAATCATCAAAAAAAGTATCTTTCCAAGCTTGTAAAATTTTCCCATTATCTAACAATAAGTAATAATCAATAGTCTCGTTTTGTTCTATACTATATATATTTACTAAACCTGATGGTTTTAAAGTTGTTTTTTCTTTATTGCCAAATTCAATAATTCCATCTTTAGTAATTATATACCAATCCCCTTGCCAAAATGTATTATTTTCCTCAAACATAAAATCTTTAGATTGATAATCTTTTGCTTCAATAATTACATTTCCAACATTTACGGGTTGTTTGTTTTCAATTTCTATCACATCAATATATCCCATATTTTAAACTCCTACCTTTATTGTATCTTTTAGCAAAGATGAGCAATATTGCCCTCTAGTAAAAATTCTCCATGCTTATCTCTTATAATATGCATATTATAATAAGAATCTAAAGTTCTTGTATTTTCATAGATAATCAATACGGCATCTTTGTAGTCAGCTTTTAAAACTTGCACCTTTAAATATTTTTTATCTGTATTTCTTAAATATTTATCAACTTTAATTCGTTCCCAAATATCTCTAAAAACCTCTGCATCAGAATAAGATGAATTATTCTCTATAAAGCCTTGAATATAGAAAGTACCACTTATCATAATATTTAATCTCTTTAATACCTCAAAGATATTTGTAGGCA
>CBFIGT010000240.1:0-1447 GCA_965662175.1 Arcobacter sp.
AATACAAGATGTCCAATGGAACTTTCAACATATTTTAGAATAAATGCCCTAAATACAGGACAGTTTGAAAGAACACTAATCATCTGTGATGATAACTCTTATGTATCATACAATGAAGGATGTTCAGCTCCACAAAGGGACAATAGACAACTTCATGCAGCAGTTGTTGAGTTGGTAGCTTTAGAAAATTCTCAAATAAAGTACTCAACTATACAAAATTGGTATCCAGGTGATAAAGATGGACGTGGTGGTATTTTGAACTTTGTAACCAAAAGAGGTATTTGTAAAGGTAATAATTCAAAAATATCTTGGACTCAAGTTGAAACAGGATCTGCAATTACTTGGAAATATCCATCATGTGTTTTAAAAGGTGATAATAGTGTTGGTGAGTTTTATTCTGTTGCATTAACATCCCTATCTCAACAAGCAGATACGGGAACAAAAATGATGCATATAGGTAAAAATACAAAATCAACTATTATCTCAAAAGGTATTAGTGCTATGAATGGAGCAAATGCTTATAGAGGATTAGTAAGAGTTGCAAAAGAGGCAAAAAATGCAAGAAATTTTTCACAATGTGACTCTTTATTAATAGGAAACAGATGTAGCGCTCACACATATCCATATCAAGATGTTAGAAATAGTAGTGCAAATATAGAGCATGAAGCTACAACTTCAAAAATATCAGATGAGCAACTATTTTATATAAGCCAAAGGGGCTTAAGTGAGGAAAATGCTGTTTCATTAATAGTAAATGGATTTTGTAAAGAGGTTCTTGATGAGCTTCCTATGGAGTTTGCGGTTGAAGCTAGAGAGTTATTAAATATCTCTTTAGAGGGAAGCGTAGGATAAAAATAAATTTAGAAGGATTTTCTATGTTGAGTATAAAAAATTTAAGTGTAAAAATAGATAATAATGAGATTTTAAAAAATTTGAATTTAGATATAAAAAAAGGTGAAGTGCATGCACTTATGGGAATAAATGGTGCAGGAAAATCAACACTTGTAAAAACACTTTGCAATCATTATGAGTGTGAAGTTACATCAGGAGAGATTGATTTTAAAGGAAAAAACTTATTAGAGCTTGATACAAGCCAAAGAGCAAATGAGGGTATTTTTTTATCTTTTCAAAACCCAATTGAAGTTCCTGGGGTAAATAATATGTACTTTTTAAAATCAGCTTTAAATGCAAAAAGAGAGTATCAAGGACTTGAAGAGCTTGATGCTGCTTCTTTTATAAAAGAGATAAAAGCCATAACAAAAGAGGCAGGAATTGATGATAAGATTTTAAAAAGAGATTTAAATGATGGTTTTAGTGGTGGTGAGAAAAAAAGAAATGAACTTCTTCAACTTTTAGTTTTAAAACCTGATTTAATCCTACTTGATGAGATAGATTCAGGGCTTGATATAGATGCTATAAAATTAGTAGCAAATGGAATTAAATCACT
>CBFIGT010000241.1:0-1441 GCA_965662175.1 Arcobacter sp.
TACTTTTCATCACTGCTATCAAATCTAAAATCACCTTGTTCTATTTTTTCTTTGATTTTATAGATACTTGATTTTAAATCAATTTCATAATTTTCATCATAAACTACGCCTGTTTGTTTTTTCCTTACTTCAGGAATTAACTCTTCATTTGTTGATATTCTTGCAAACTTTGTAGATATATTTTTGTCTGATTTGAATGTGAGAAGATATGAATCCACATCTTTTTTATACTCTTGTGTTGCATAAAGAGTATAAAGTCCTAGTTGAAAATCTTTGAACTCTTTTATCTCTTCTAGCTTTTCTTGTAAAATGCCATCAGCTTTTTTTGATTTATAATCTATGATATTTATTTGATTTTCTAAGTTATCAAATCTATCAATATAACCTTTTATGAAATAGTTTTTGTCCTCTTTATCTCTTAAAATATAAGGTTTCAAACTCTTATCAAGTGCAAACTCTTTTTCAAATTCACTATTTGAAAAGTAGTTCAATTCCTCTTTATTCTCTTCATAATATTTAATAAACTTTATCAAAACCCCATTATCTCTATCATCTTTTAAACCTTTTTCTAAACTATATTTATAGATTTTATGATAGATATTTTCTTCTTTGATTTCATTTTTTGGATCATTTAAAAACTTTCGATACTCTTCTTCTAAAACCTCAAACATAATTGATTTAAAATCCTTGAGTTCTAATTCACTCTTAGCTTGAACTCTTTTAGCAAACTCTTCAAAACAACTGTGCATTAGTGAGCCTTGTTGCATCACATCAAATCCCTCTTCATCATCTTTTGGTGTTTTGATACCTAGTTTATAGTTATATAGATATTTTAGTGGGCATTTTGCATAAGAGCTTAGTTGTGAAGCGGATAAGTGATTTACAGTTACATCCATTACATCTAAACCATCATATTTTGTAAATTTATCCAAAGTAATTGAATCTAAAAACTCTTCATCTTCAATTTTCTTTTTTGATGCACTAATATCTTTTATATCAATAGTTTTTGAAATATTTTTATCAATAATAATTGATGGCGATAATTCTCTTTTATCTTTGTATTGAGAATAGAGTATATATAAGTTTTGAGCCATTCTTTTTAATTCATTATATTGGTAAAGTGAACTTTCATAATAACTATTTTCACAAAAATAATCTTGGGCAATTTTACTATCATATAAAAAGTTATCACTTCTTTTTGGAGGAAAGTGGTTTATATCAACACCCATAAATATAATATGTTTATACTCTTTATCAAGTCCAGCTAGCTGATTTGCTTCTGTTAATTCAATACCTATTTTATCTTCTAAAACAAAACTCTCTTTTAAAAGTCTATCTCTTAATTTATTTAAATCAACATCGATATTATATTTTTCACAACTTTGTTTTATAGAAAATAATTTATTTTCTATTTCTAAAAAAGCACTTGAAAGCTTTTGAT
>CBFIGT010000242.1:0-1429 GCA_965662175.1 Arcobacter sp.
TAAAAGGAACAAATGATAGATTTAAATTATTTGTAACTGCAATACTAAATAAAGATTTAGTTTTTTTTGAATCATTAAAAGAAACAAATTTCCCATTTTATAGTAATTTGATGTCAAGTTTTAAAAAAAATAGAGTCTATCAAAAAGATTTATTACCTGCATTTATTGCTCTTTATCCAAGTGAATTTAATATGTCTACACATAAATTACGTGAAAAACTTGAAATTTATGAGCCTACTAAATTCTCACTAGATTTAAGAAAAAAATCTGGTGATTTCTATTTTGAATTATAGTCATGGTCTTTTGCGACTATGGCTATTTTTTACAATAAAAAATTTATAAAATTAACAATAAAGGAATTAATCATGTTTATAACATCACAAAGTAAAGAATTTCAATTATTAGCTAATTGGTTCTACAACACAAAACTTGGTATACTAAATCAAGATGTGCTTTACCTCAGAATTTCAAGTCATGGAAGTCCAGAACAAACATTACAAGTTTTAAAAGTTCTCGTAAGATTAATTATGAAAGAATCTCAAGAGATTGTTTTAGAAGATAGTAAATATTGTTTTGCAACAAAATTATATTCTTTATATATTACTCTTACAACTAATTTATCTGGTATCCCTTATGAAAATAATAGAAATATTATTCTTATATCTCCATCAACACTAAATTTTACAGGATTTGATAGACCAATATTTAGTATTTCATTGGAACATCATAATCTAAATTTAAAAAATACTATATTTAAAAAAGATCCTGAAACTCATGAAATTTTACATAGTCTTATCAATAGACTTGATGATTTTTCGAATAAACCATATATAAATGAATATGAAGAGTCTCAATTTTATTTAAAACAATTACCCTTATTCCAAATAATGAGAGATAAAAAATACGAAGTAATCGGAAATTATCTTTATAACACGGTTATTAAAAATAAATTTCATTTAAGAGATGAAGTATTACTGGAGCAAACAGAATATCCTTGGGATGGATATAACTGCAAAGATTTAATATATGATGATATAAAAATGTTTGTATCTCAAAAAATTTTAACTGCAAGGTTATCTATAGTTGCATATAGGGCTACTTTATGGAAATTCAATGAAGATAGAGCTTCAATAAACAAATTTTACAGCCAAAAACTTGCTTTAGGGAAAGCAGTACAACTATATCCCAATCATTTAAATTTAAAATTTATAAGCAAAGATTTAGCCTTTAGTAAAATGTTTAAAGGTTATGACTTGAGAAATCTTGAAGAAAAACAAGTTGAACTGGCAAAAGAGATTATAAAAACTCAATATAAAAGATATGAAGGTGAATTTGACATAGAAACTATTTATGAAGTTACGAGCTTATCTTATGAAAAAATCAATCAATTAATTATGCAGGGAGGGTATTAAAATGGAAGATAATGCTT
>CBFIGT010000243.1:0-1425 GCA_965662175.1 Arcobacter sp.
GTCCAAATAAAATCATCTCAGTTGGTGATGGAATTTTAACTGTCAAAGAGTATGACCTAAGAGATATTATTTCTCATAATTCTGATATCTATTTAGCAACTATTGATGGACAAATTTTAAAAGCAGATATTTTTTTAAATATAAAAAATGGTAAAAAATATAAATTTGCTAAATTTTATGCTTTAGCTTATGGTGATTCACTATATGCTTTAGAGTCTCAAGGATATATGATAAATATCTCTGAAGATTTTAAATCTGATAAAATTTATGATTTTTCATTTGATGAAGAGGATAAAGTTGTAGTATTTGGTGATACTTTATACTATAACGATGAGTATATTAAATTAAAGTAGTTTTCTACTTTAATTTAACTCTTTAAAACCATTTAATAGTTCAAATATTTCATCTAAAATATTCTCTATTGATGCTGATACTCTTAATATTTCAACATCATCTCTTTTTTTCATACTCAGTCCGTAAATATTAAGTAATTTATCAAGCTCATTTGTTTTAGTTTTTAAATCACTCCAAGAAGTTGTTTTAGCCCCTAAATTAGCATCATACTTCAAAATAAACTCTTCTATTTTATTTCTATTTGAAATATTCATTTCAATTTGTTGGCTATTACTATTTACTTGATTTAAAATAGCTTGTTTATACCTTGCAAACTCTATTTTAATACTATTAATCTCTTGAGTGAAGGCAAAGTTACCAATTCTATTTTCAATACTTTTATCATAATCATTTAATGAAGCTGCATGAATCATATCCATAGCAACACTATTTGTTTGCATTGCTACATCTTTTGTTTTAGAAGCCATATTTGCATTAGCTTGTGTAATTTGGTCTAAGTGATTCATTGTTTCATTTATCTGTGAAAGATTTTGCATTTGAACTTCATTTGATTTTGCTACTTCATCTATAATTGAAGTATTCTCTTCTATCATTTTTGCTAACTGACTAAAACTAACCATCATCTCTTCAGAATACTTCTTACCCTCATCAGATTTAATATTTGCATTCTCCACTAAACTCTTGATCTCTTTAGCAGCCTCAGCACTTCTTGTTGCTAGATTTCTAACCTCTTGTGCAACAACAGCAAAACCTTTTCCAGCTTCACCTGCAGTTGCTGCTTCAACTGCTGCATTTAAGGATAAAATATTTGTTTGAAAAGCAATTTTATCAATAATAGTAATAGCTTCATTAATCGCTTTTGTTGACTCATTTATCTCTAACATTGAGTTTTGCGTATTTTTCACCAAACCAATTCCTTTATTTGCATACTCTTTTGTAGAGTTTGCAATCTCTAACATATTTATAGCTTTTTGTGAAGTTTGAGTTATACTATTTGTTATATCTTGTATTGATGCTGTTGTTTGCTCTAATGATGCTGCTTGATTAACTGAGGCTAAATGAAGTTGATTT
>CBFIGT010000244.1:0-1356 GCA_965662175.1 Arcobacter sp.
CTTAATATTATTTTATCAGATTGACACAGAATTTTTAACACTCCCTTTTAATAAGTGTATTACTTCTTTTATTATTACATACTCCACAAAAATGGAAGTCTTTTCTATTTAGAGTGCTTTCTAACCATGGACAAAAAGTACTTGTGTAAACACTTTTTTTTGTCATCTCATATCCTGACATAAAACATGGATCTGGATAAGTTCCAGGTGTAAATGTTAATTCAGATTCTGCCATTTAATTTCCTTTTAAATTTGTAATTAAATTTTTAACAGATATAAATGCATTAACAATTTATAATATTATTAAATTAAATAATAATTAGTAGACTATTATGTGCTATTTATAAAGTAAAAATTCGTAAATAAAAACTGAAGTTAATTATTTACGAAGGAAAATTTTTAAGTGTTGTGATTGTTTATTAATGTAAGTAGTTAATTTAGTATTCATTTTAGTTCCTCTGTTATGCTCTTAGTTCGTTAATTCTATCTTGACTTTCTCTCGTTTAGTAAATTAAGTACAATCTTAATTGCTAGAACACATTATACTTAATATAACCTTATATATTGCTTAAATAATGCTTAAATTTATACTATATAACTATATAGTTATATAGTATAGTGATTTTTTTATAATTCTTTTAATGAAATTTCACTATCTTTTTTCAGAAAATCATTAAATTCATCTTCTAATTCCTTTTCTTTTAAGAATTTATTTAAGTTATAATTTTTATCTTCTAATTGATTTTTTTTGTAAATAAGATCTTCTATTTTGTTGTTTAAATTTTCAAGATCATCAAATTTATTTTTATACTCTCTATTCAAATATTGTAATTCTTTTATTTTCTCTTTTAAAATATTATTACTATTTTGTAATACATCTATTTCTTCCATTTTAATATCAAAATTTGAAGCAAAAGTAATAGTTGCGACTAAATCTTTATAAAATTCATTTATATCTCTAATTTCATATTTATTTGAACTATTTTTAATAGTGCTATCTTTAATAAACTTTTTTATATCTAGCTTCATTTCTTCTAGCCATTCATTCTTATTTTTAATATTTATATCCTCAATTTCTATTTTTTCTTTTAATGATTTAAGTTTTTTATCAAAAATTCTAAATTCTTCTCTTTTTTCTTTTTCTTGTTGCTGGAGATTTTTTATATTAGTTGAAAGAATTCTATACATACTTGAAGTTTTTTCATATTTAAGTCTTAATAGCTTATATTCATTTTTTTGTTGATTAATTTGATTATATACACTCTTTAGTTCTTTTTTTATAGATGCTAATTCTTCTAATTGTTTGTTTATTATAAAATCATTTCTTTCTAAATGTTCTATATTTGTTATATCTTT
>CBFIGT010000245.1:0-1263 GCA_965662175.1 Arcobacter sp.
TATCTGCTCTTTAAACTTTGGAATAACACTTCCACTGCTTCCTAAAACATTTCCAAATCTAACAGATACTATTTCAGTGTTTTTAGAGTCTACATTTTGAGCATATAATTCACAAACTCTTTTTGTAGTACCCATAACATTTGTAGGTCGTACAGCTTTATCAGTAGATATCATAACAAACTTTTTAACACCATATTTTATAGAAATATCAATGATATTTTTTGTACCAATTATATTGTTATTTATAGCCTCTTTTACATTTGCTTCCACCAAAGGCACATGCTTATAAGCTGCCGCATGGATTACAACATCAGGGGAATACTTTTTAAATGTATCTTCTATAAGCTCAACATTTACAACCGATTTCATCACAGGAACAAGTTCAATACTACTATCTCTTAACTCTTCTAAAATAGTATATAAATTAAACTCACTATTATCAAGTAAAACTATCTTTTTAGCTTGATATTTTATACACTGACGCACAAGTTCACTACCAATACTACCACCAGCACCTGTTATAAGTACTACTTTGTTAGATATAAAAGAAGCGATTTTTTGAGTGTCCAAATCTTTTGGGTGCCTTGCTAGTAGGTCTTCTACTGAGAGATCTTCTACTTTTATATTATCATTTGAAGATGAAAGTTGATTTACAACTTTTATACTTTTTACACCCAAAGAGCTAAGTTGTTCGTAGAGTCCTAGTAATTTCTTTTGTTCATATGATTTTGAGATTATAACTGTTTGGATATTATTGTATTTTATCATATCTTCAATCTGACTAAAGGGTATTACTTTTACATTTGATATAAAAGTACCTAAAACCATAGAATTATCATCTACTATAGCTATGGGATTGTATTTATCATTATCTTTTAAAAATGATATTACAGAGTGACTAACACCTATTATCAAAGTCGGTTTATTATGTTTTGAGCTATTTGTTTCAAGAATCATACGTTTTGAAAATCTTAATATAGTAATAAAAATCAAAGACAACATCAAATCTATAATTATAATACTTCTAGCAAAAGGCATAAAGTAATTATTAAAAAAAGAAAACAGTATAAAAAATAAACTATAAACAATAAGATGAGCAATAATAAGCTTTTTTACATCATATAAAGAAAAATATCGCCATGAAACCATATAGATTTTTAGATAATAAAATATAGACAATTTTATTATCAATAACAAAAATAAAATATTAGGAAAATTTTCCAAAAAATCATTTGGAATATCAAAGTTAAATCTCAATAAATA
>CBFIGT010000246.1:0-1244 GCA_965662175.1 Arcobacter sp.
TAGATAAAACTGATGTAATTAAAAGTTTATATGAATTAAATTTTCCACAACCTGGATCAAATGCTGGGTATAATCCAATAGACATTATTCAAGGTTTCTGGCTAGCAATATTTACAGGAGCTAGTTTTAGATTTATTATGATGGCATATAATCCGGGATAATCAAGTTTTTACAAGTGATAGTACCAAGCTTTTAAATTACTTTTTTTCCATTTTTTGTTTGTATAGAACTTTTTCCCATTTTCATTATCTTCATCACAAACTAATTGCAATCTTGATATGGAATGTTTTTTAGCATAATCTTTGATATACTCAAGTAGATAAGTTCCAACACCTAAATCTCTATAATCATCTTTGATAATAAAATCTTCAATAAGTCCAACTTTTGTACCCATTGCAGTGGAGATAATTTTTTGTATAGTAATCATCCCAATAACTTCATTTTCAAATTTTACAACTATTACTTCTGCACTTTTAGAATTTATTAAAAGGTTCAATCCCTCTTCGTGTTTTTTTTTATCAAAAGTAAAATCTTTTTCGATAGAAAATAGTAACTCTAAAAGAGTTACTAATATTGGAATATCATCATTTGTAGCTTTACAAATTTGTAGATTATTTTTTAATATCCTTATATGCTATCTCTTTTGAGATTTTTTTCTTTGGCTCTTTTTCATAAATCAATTCCACATCTTTTTCTTGTTTTATATACTCTTTTGTAATAACACAAGAACCAAGATTCTCTTCAGATGGAATTGTATATTGAAGTGGCAACATAACTCTTTCAATAATACCTCTAAGACCTCTAGCCCCCACATCTTTTTCAACTGCAATTTCAGCAATCTCTTCTAAAGCCTCTTTACTAAACTCTAAATCAACTCCATCAAGTTCAAAAAGTATTTCATACTGTTTTGTAATGGCATTTTTTGGTTCAGTTAATACTTTTATTAAGTCCTCACGTGAAAGTTTATTAAGTTCAGCAATTACAGGAATTCTTCCAATAAACTCTGGAATTAGTCCAAAAGAGATTAAATCTTTTGCTTCTATCTCTTTTTTCTTTATCTCTTTTGTATCTTTATTTACAAATCCCATAACAGATGATTTCTCTTTTTTCTCATCTTTTTTAAGACCAACAAATGCACCACCACAAATAAAAAGTACATGGGTAGTATCAAAAAGAATAGTCTCTGCACTTGAGTTTTTTCTACTTCCTTTTACAGGAACATAAACATCAGCACCCTCTAGAAT
>CBFIGT010000247.1:0-1154 GCA_965662175.1 Arcobacter sp.
TAATATCATTTTGCATGACTTCACTTTTGTTAATAATTTCATCTAAATTATTAATATCTTTAAAAACTAAATCATCATGAAGATCATAAAAATTCAATCTTACATTTGAGTATTTTTCTTTTATATTATTTACAGTATTTATAGAGCTTATAAACTCACTATAAAAAGTATTCTCAAATATTTCTACACTCTTTATTGCAATATCTAAAGGTCCATATACAAAATTTATTTCAATCTCATAATTCTTTTCTGAAGCACTATCTATAAACTCAAAAAATCTACCATCTAAAATAAAAGAGTAACTTTTACTTAAAACAGTATTCATAAGAATATTAACACCTTCTAAACTTGCTTTATCAAATAAATGTGAATTTGCACCATTATAGTATTTGCAATATTTTTTTATTTCTGTATGCTCTATAAAATCAATTTGATAAAGTTCATTTAATGCACTTGCAAACTCTTTTTTACCTGAACCATATCCACCAAATATGAAAAATGCTTTCTTGTCTTTATTTTTGTTTCTTAGAAAGACATCTTCTAAAAGTACTTTCTTTGATTTAATTTCTTCATATGCAAGTTCACTTATAGTTTTTTCATCAAGTGTTAGAGTATTGTTTAATAAGGTTTTTGCGTAGTTGATTAAATCTTTTTCTTTCATTTGATGCTATTCCTTTCAACTTTTATTATAACAACTCTTTCTTTTTACTCTCATACTCTTCTGGAGTAATTGCACCTTTTTCTTTCAATTCATACCAATAGTTTAAATCATGCTTTTTTGAACCATAAGATTTATTTTCAAAACCTGCATTTTTTTGAGCTTCCATATATAATAAATCTCCCATCACATTTTTATATATAGGTAAACCTAACTTTCTTCTATTCTTTCTAATTCTATACTCTGTAAATATAAATGGACTTGCAACTGTTAAAATTAATAGTGAACCATCTATTAAAGCTGAACCACTAGAAAAAGGTGGTTGATTTTGTGGATTCATTATTAAAGCTCCAACAATAATTAAATAGAAGAATAAAAACCCAAAAATATAAGCAATTATTCTTATAAAAAAACTAGCTGCAAATAAGCCATTGTGATTGTAGTGTGTCATTTTAAAACCTTTAATTTTATTTTTAATATAAAGAGAAAATAGAAT
>CBFIGT010000248.1:0-1096 GCA_965662175.1 Arcobacter sp.
TACTCATTTTAGTGCTTGAAATTTCTTCCTCCTTTTTTTCAAGCATTAAGATGAGTAATTATCAAAAGTAAACAAGAAAGGTAAATTTATGAATAAAGAGACGCTGAAAAAGATAATTCTTCCACTTATTGTATTTGGAATAATAATACAAGTATGGTCAGGAATTGCTTCAATGGTAAATAATTTCCCAACACCAAGTGATACATATGTATATGCATTTGGCGGAGTTACATCTGATGGAGATGAGTTAGAGGGAGTATTGTCTGATCCTTTTTATATAGAAAATCAAGATGATAAAGGTATTTTTTGGCAAATCCTAGCATCACTTGAGAGAGTATTTGGTGGTTTTGCACTTGCAGTTTTAGTTGGTGTTCCTGTTGGATTATTGATTGGTATGAGTAAAAATATGCAGTATGCATTGGATCCTTTTATACAAATATTTAAACCAGTTTCACCTTTAGCTTGGCTTCCTTTATTACTGTTTGTATTTCAAGATATTAATACAACAGCAGTCTCAACGATTTTTATTACATCGATTTGGCCAATTATTATAAATACAGCACTTGGTGTAAAAAGTGTAAATGAAGATTATTTAAATGTAGCAAAAGTTTTACAGTTTTCTCCAATTGAAAAAGTATTTCAAATAATTTTACCAGTAGCTGTTCCTTTCATCTTTACAGGGATGAGATTATCTCTTGGTATTGCTTGGCTTGTTATTGTTGCGGCTGAGATGCTTACAGGTGGTATTGGTATTGGATTTTGGATTTGGGATGAATATAACAATCTTTCATATCATAATATTATTATTGGTATTATCATTGTTGGTATTATTGGTTTTATTTTAGATGTAGTAATGGGTAGAATTGCCGATTATTTTGATTATAGAAAAAAGATGTAAGGATAATATTGTGAGTAAAAATTTTTTAGAACTTGAAAATATACATAAAACATTTCCTCTTCCTGGTGGAAAAGAGTATAAAGCAGTTGTTGATGTAAATGTAAAAATTGCAAAAAACGAGATTATTTCTATAATTGGACATAGTGGTTGTGGAAAATCAACACTTTTAAATATGATTGCAGGACTTGATGCTCAAAC
>CBFIGT010000249.1:0-1075 GCA_965662175.1 Arcobacter sp.
GTTTTTAGGGGAGTCAAAATGAAAATATCAAAAGAAAAATATGCTTCAATGTATGGACCAACTGTTGGGGATAGATTTAGATTAGCTGATACTTCACTTATAGCTCAAATTGAAAAAGATTATACAACTTATGGAGAAGAGAGTAAGTTTGGTGGTGGAAAAACTGTACGTGATGGTATGGCTCAAAGTCCAACTGCTGTTGATGTTGCTGATTTGATTATCACAAATGCCATAATCATAGATTATAGGGGTATTTATAAAGCTGATATTGGTATTAAAGATGGAAAGATTTTGGCTATTGGAAAATCTGGAAACTCAAATTTATGTGATGGTATAACAGATGGTTTAGAAATAGGAGCTAGTACAGAGATACTTTCAGCTGAGGGTAAAATTATAACAGCGGGTGGTATTGATTCACATATTCACTTTATCTCACCAACTCAAATAGATGAAGCCTTATCAAGTGGTGTTACTACTATGATAGGAGGAGGAACAGGTCCTAATACGGGAACTAATGCCACAACTTGTACTCCAGGAGAGTGGAATATATCAAAAATGATAGAGTCAGTTGAAAACTATCCTTTAAACTTTGGGTTTATGGGTAAGGGAAATTCTAGTTCTTATGAGGCTTTAGAGGAGCAGATAAAAGCAGGTGCTATGGGTCTTAAGCTTCACGAAGATTGGGGAAGTACTCCAAATGCTATAGATAAGTGTTTAAGTGTTGCTGATGATTATGATATCCAAGTTGCTATTCATACAGATACTTTAAATGAATCAGGTTTTGTGGAAAATACTGTTGGTTCTTTTAAAGATAGAACAATACATACTTTTCATAGTGAGGGAGCAGGTGGTGGACATGCTCCTGATATCATGAGTGTGGCTGGTATGGCAAATGTTTTACCATCTTCAACTAATCCAACTTTACCATATACAAAAAATACTATAGAAGAGCATCTTGATATGCTTATGGTTTGTCACCATTTAAGCCCAAAAATTCCTGAAGATGTTAGTTTTGCAGAAAGCCGTATAAGAGGTAAGACTATTGCTGCTGAAGATGTGCTTCATGATATTGGTG